>CAKTOJ010000001.1 GCA_934589665.1 uncultured Oscillospiraceae bacterium
ATTCAGGGCGGCATGGCCAACATCGCCACCGGCGAATTTGCCGCCGCCTGTTCCAACGCCGGAGCGCTGGGCGTGATCGCCACCGGCGGCATGCTGCGCTCCGAGCTTCTGCGAGAGCAGATCCGCATCTGCAAAGAGCGGACGGACAAGCCCTTCGGCGTGAACCTGATGCTGATGAACCCCTGTGCCGACGAGATGGCCCGAATCATCATCGAAGAGGGCGTTCAGGTAGTGACCACCGGCGCGGGCAGTCCCGGCAAGTACATCCCCGCATGGAAGGCTGCCGGAATCAAGGTACTGCCCGTGGTGGCGGCCGCCATTCTCGCCAAGCGGCTGGCAGCGCAGGGTGCGGATGCCATCATCGCCGAGGGCACGGAGTCCGGCGGCCACGTGGGCGAGATGACCACCATGGCGCTGGTGCCGCAGGTCATCGACGCGGTGGACGTTCCCGTCGTCGCCGCCGGAGGCATTGCCGACGGCCGTCAGGCTGCCGCCGCCCTCGCGCTGGGAGCCTGCGGCATTCAGGTGGGCACCTGTCTGCTGGCAAGCCGCGAGTGCCCCATTCACGACAACTACAAGCAAGCCCTCCTGAAAGCCAAGGACAGCGACACCACCGTGACGGGCCGCTCCATCGGCGGGCCGGTGCGGGTGCTGAAGAACAAGATGGCGCGGGAGTATCTGGCGCTGGAAAAGCGCGGCGCTACATTGGAGGAATTGGAGCACGTGACGCTCGGCGGCCTCCGCCGCGCGGTGTTCGACGGCGACGTGGAGCGCGGCAGCGTCATGGCGGGTCAGGTGGCCGGTATGCTCCATGAGATCAAGCCTCTGCGTCAGATCTTCGAGGAGCTTTACGCAGGCAGTCGGGCCGTTTTGAAGGCCGCGGAGGAAGCATGGCAGTAACGATCCGGGGAAAGACCCTCCCACTCCCCATTTTGCAGGGCGGCATGGGGGTCGGCATCAGCCTGGAGCGTCTGGCCGGAGCCGTGGCCGCCTGCGGCGGCATGGGCACCCTCTCCACCGCCGTCTGCGGCTTTCAGGAGCCGGACTTTGCCCAGCATCCCTTTGAAGCCAATCTTCGCGCGCTGGACCGCCAGGTCCGCCGGGCCAAGGAGCTTGCCCACGACGTGGGCCTAGTGGCCGTCAATGCCATGGTGGCCACCAGCCAGTACGCCGACAGCGTGCGCACCGCCCTGCGGGCGGGAGCCGACGCCATCGTCTGCGGTGCGGGCCTGCCGAAGGACCTTCCTGCTCTGGCGGAGGAGGTACCGGAGAGCAACGCCGCGCTTGCGCCCATCGTCAGCAGCGGGCGGGCCGCAGGGCTGCTCTGTAAGCTGTGGGACCGGCACTACGGCCGCATCCCCGACTTCGTGGTGCTGGAGGGGCCGGAGGCCGGAGGGCATCTGGGCTTTTCCCGGCAGGAGCTGGACGCGCCGCAGACCCTTTCCGCCCTTTTGAAGGACGTTCTCACCGCGCTGGCTCCCTTTCGGGACAAAGCGGGGCGGGACATTCCGGTTTTCGTGGCGGGCGGCGTAAAAAGCGGCGCCGACATGGCCCGCTATATGAAGGAGGGCGCCGCCGGAGCGCAGTTCGCCACCCGCTTCATCGCCACGGCGGAATGCGACGCCTCCGACGGCTATAAGCGGCGTCTGCTGAACGCATCCCCCGCTGACATCACGCTGGTAAAAAGTCCGGTGGGGATGCCGGGGCGCGCCCTCCGCAGCCCACTCATCCGGCGGGTGGAGGCCGGAACGCAGCCGCCGCCGGAGCGGTGCATCAAATGCATCACCACCTGTGACGGGAAAAACGCCCCCTACTGCATCTCCCGGGCCCTCATCGCCGCACGGAACGGCGACTGGGAAAACGGCCTCTTTTTCTGCGGGGCCAATGCCGGAGCGGTCAATGCCCTTTCCACCGTGCCGGAGCAGATGGCCCAGATCATGGACGAATGGAGAAACGCGCAATGAAATTAGGATTTTTATACGCCGGACAGGGCAGCCAGCACCCCGGTATGGGCGCCGACCTGTATGAGGCGTTTCCAACCTTCCGGAAGGTACTGGACAGCGCCGCCAAAAAGGTGGATTTTGATTTGAAGGAGGTCTCCTTCACGGACGCGGCGGGCGTGCTGAATCAGACACGGTACACCCAGCCCTGCATGGTGGCCTTTGCCGGCGGACTGACGGCTGTGCTGGCGGAGCGGGGCATTGTCCCCTCTGCCGCCGCCGGACTTTCGCTGGGAGAATACTCCGCCCTCTGCGCCGCCGGGGTCTTTGACGCCGATACCGCCGTGGAGCTGGTGGCCTTCCGAGGCAGAGCCATGGAGGAGGCTGCCGCCGGACGCCCCTCCGCCATGATGGCGGTGCTGGGGCTGGACCGGGAGAGCCTGCAGGCGGCCTGTGACGAGGCCGCCGCGCAGGGCTGCGTGGTCATTGCCAACTACAACTGCCCCGGTCAGCTGGTTCTCGGCGGCGACAAGGCCGCCGTGGAAGCGGCGGCGGCTCTGGCAAAGGAAAAAGGGGCGCGCCGCTGTCTGCCGCTGAAGGTCAGCGGGCCGTTCCATACGCCCCTCATGGCCCCTGCCGGAGACGCGCTGGCGGAGCGGTTCCGCACCGTCACGTTCCACGAGCCCCGTATCCCTGTTGTTTTCAACTGCCTGGGCACGGAAAAGCCGGAGAATGTCACCATTCCGGAGCTGCTGGTGCGTCAGGTGCAGAGCAGTGTGTACATGGAGGATTCCATCCGGTATATGGCCGCCATGGGGCTCGACGCGCTGGTGGAGATCGGCCCCGGAAAGGCACTCAGCGGCTTTGTGAAGAAAACCGTTCCGGCGCTGCCGGTATACGCCGTGGAAACCGCGGCGGACGTGGAAGAGCTGACAGAACGGCTCAAAGGAGAAGCAGTATGAATTTTTCGGGAAAAACAGCGGTGGTTACCGGCGGCAGCCGCGGACTGGGCCGCGCGATCTGTCTGGAGCTGGCCCGCGGCGGGGCGGACATCGTGCTCTGCTACGCGGGCAACGAAGCGGCGGCCAATGAGACCGCTGCCGCCTGCGAGGCGCTGGGGGCCAGGGCCGTGGCCGTCCGCTGCGACGTGTCGAAAGAGGACGAGGTGAAAGCCCTGATGGACGCCGCCCTCAAGGCCTTTGGCCGCATCGACATTCTGGCGAACAACGCGGGCATCACAAGGGACGGCCTGCTCATGATGATGAAGCCGGAGGACTTTGACGCCGTTATCAGCGCCAACCTCAGGGGAACCTTCCTGTGCATGAAGGCGGCGGCACGGCAGATGGTAAAGCAGCGCTATGGCCGCATCGTGAACCTTTCCAGTGTGGTGGGCCTGCGCGGCAACGCCGGACAGGTGAACTACGCCGCAAGCAAGGCGGGGGTCATCGGCATGACCAAATCCCTTGCCAAGGAGCTGGCGGGGCGGAACATCACCGTCAACGCCGTGGCTCCCGGCTTTATCGACACGGATATGACCGCCGCCCTGACGGATGCGGCCAGAAGCACCGCCCTCGGTGCCATTCCCATGGGGCGCATGGGCGCGCCGGAGGATGTGGCGCGGGCCGTGGCCTTTCTCGCCGGCGACAGCGCCGGCTACATCACCGGACAGGTGCTGGCCGTTGACGGCGGCATGAGCATGTAAGGAGGTCTCTTTATGGAACGACGCAGAGTTGTTATCACCGGTCTGGGGGCCGTGACCCCCGTGGGCCTGACGGCGGGCGAGAGCTGGACTGCCGTGAGGAGCGGCGTGTGCGGCATCGGCCCCATCACCCACTACGATCCCGCCGGACAAAAGGTAAAGCTGGCAGCGGAGGTGAAGAGCTTTGACCCGGAGGCCCTGCTGGGCCGTCAGGAGGCCAAGCGCATGGGCCGCTTCACCCAGTTTGCCGCGGCGGCGGCGCGGGAGGCGCTGGCGGACGCCGCACTCTCCGCCGGAGAGATCGACGCGGACCGTTACGGCGTGATCCTCTCCAGCGGCATCGGCGGTCAGGCCATCACTGAAGCGGAGCACAGCCGGGGACTGGAAAAGGGCTTCGACCGCGTGTCGCCCTTCTATGTTCCCACCGCCATCTGCAACATGGCGGCAGGTCAGGTAGCCATTGACGCGGGCTTCCGCGGCATGTGCTCCTGCCCTGTCACCGCCTGCGCCGGCGGCACCAACGCCGTGGGCGATGCCTTCCACTACATCCGTGACGGCTACGCCGACGGCATGCTCTGCGGCGGCACGGAGGCTGCCATCACGCCGCTGGCCATCGGCGGCTTCACCTCCATGAAGGCGCTGACGCAGACGGAGAACCCCAACCGGGCCTCCATCCCCTTTGACGCGGAGCGCAGCGGCTTTGTCATGGGCGAGGGCGCGGGCGTTCTGTTGCTCGAGGAGCTCTCGCACGCCCGCGCGCGGGGCGCAAACATCTATGCCGAGATCGTCGGCTACGGCGCGACCTGCGACGCGCACCACATCACCGCCCCCCTGCCGGACGGCAGCGGCGGCGCCAAGGCCATGGCCATTGCGCTCTCGGACGGCGGCGTTATGCCGGAGCAGGTGGGCTACATCAACGCCCACGGCACCTCCACCCACCTCAACGACGCCGGGGAGACCGCCGCCGTGAAAACGGTGTTCGGCACCCACGCCTATCAGCTGGCCATGAGCTCCACCAAGTCCATGACCGGCCACATGCTGGGAGCTGCCGGGGCCGTGGAGGCCATCTTCACCGCGCTGGCCCTGCGGGACGGCTTCCTGCCCGCCACCATCCACTATCAGGTGCCCGACCCGGCATGCGATTTGGACGTGATCCCCAACGAGGGCCGCAGAGCGGATATCCGCTATGCCATGAGCAACTCTCTGGGCTTCGGCGGGCACAACGGCAGTCTTCTGCTGAAAAAATGGGAGGACTGAAATGGGCTTGCAGTTAAATTCCAACGAGATCGCGGACATTCTTCCCCACCGCTATCCCTTTGCGCTGGTGGACCGCATCACCGACGGAGAATCCGGCGTGTGGGCCAAGGGCATCAAGTGCGTCAGCGTGGGCGAGCCGTTTTTCTGCGGCCATTTTCCGCAGAAGCACGTCATGCCCGGTGTGCTGATTCTGGAGGCGCTGGCACAGGTGGGGGCCGTGGCAATTTTGTCCCTGCCGGAAAACAAGGGTAAAATCGCCCTCTTTGGCGGGGTGAAAAACGCCCGCTTCAGGCGGCAGGTCGTCCCCGGCGATGTGCTGGAGCTGGAATGCGTCCTCACCAAGCGGCGGGGCCCGGTGGGCATCGGGGCCTGCAGGGCTACCGTGGGCGGCGAGCTCGCCTGCACGGCGGAGCTGATCTTTGCCATAGCGTAACGCCCTTGCCTTTTTCCGCCGGAATTGCTATACTGAATATCAGATTTGTGTTCTGCGGGAAGGGAATGTGTTATGCTCAATCAGGCCTTCAACGAAGTGTATACCAAGTTCAAGCTCCATTTTTATCAGGAGATCTTCCGCCGCTTTCAGGACCGTGAGGCCAGCCTCACCACCGTGGAAACCTTCTGCATGGAGAGCATCATGGCGCTGGGGCGGCCGTCGGTGAACGAGTTTGCCACATTTATGCGCATCTCTCCGCCCAATGCCGCCTACAAGGTTAACAGTCTGGTGAAAAAGGGCTACATCCGCAAGGTCCAGTCGCCCTCTGATCGGCGGGAGTATCATCTGGAGGTTACGCAGAAGTATATCGACTACTACAATATCTCCTCCAATTACATGGCGGAGGTCATGGACCGGATCGTCCACCGCTTCCCCGCCGAGGACTGCGCCAAATTAGAGGAGATCCTCACTGTGGTCGGCCGCGAGCTGATGCCGGAGGTTGCCTTGCCGGAGCGCACGTCCGATGCTCTGCCGTCTGAGTCGGAGCGCTCGCAGGCTTAAACGGGGATCACGATGATGGACTGGATCGTTTCGGAAACGGACGCGTATGCGCTCCTTGCGTCCTTCCTCCAGAGGAAGAGAGGGATCGCCCCGCTGCCGGAGATGGCGCGGCGCGCGGGCGGGAAACCGTGGTTCCCCGATCAACCGCAGATCGAATTCAACGTCAGCCACTCGGGCGGACTGTCGCTCTGCGCGCTGGCCGGCGGCCCCGTCGGCGCGGACATCGAGCGGATACGCCCGCGAGGCGCGGGACTGCCGCGCTACACGCTTTCCGGACAGGAATGGGACTGGTTCTGCGCGCGCGGGAGCCGCTGGGAGGATTTCTACACGCTCTGGACGCTCAAGGAGGCCAGAGTGAAGTGCACCGGACAGGGGCTTCGCCGTCCGGCGCGGGAGATCAGCGTGCCGCTTCTGACGCCGGGAGAGGAACGGGACTGGCAGGGTTTTCATTTTACCGCGCTCTCCGGCCCCGGCTGGCGGGGCGCGGTGTGCGAAGCGGGGAGCGATACCGTATGATCCCACAAAAAAGGAAAGACAGCGTAATGCTTACGCTGTCTTTCCTTTTGCTTTTTATCCGATGCCAGCGGCTCTCCAAAGCAGTGTTACGATCTGCGCGCGGGTGCAGCCGCCGTTGGGCGTCAGATATCCGCCGGAGCCCTGCATCACGCCCGCGCCGCAAGGCCCACTGCACTGCGGGGACGGCCCATTCGGGGATATCGAAGGCGTCCGCATAGCTGAGAATATTCGTATCCTCGCCGACACGCACGTCCGCGCCGCGATACTGCATATAGCGGTAGAGCATCGTGACCGCCTGTGCGCGTGTGAGCGCGCCGCCGTCGACGAGTATGACGGAATCCAGACCGTCACCGGAGAGAACGTGGCCGTTGAGGTCGAGCGTGACCTCGCCGGTAATCTTCAGCGGCGAGGAGAGATCTGTGTCGCGGCTGAGTGCGTACACGCCGCCGGTGAGCTCCGTCACGCCGTCGGGCAGGGACTCCGTGCCCTCCGGTACGCCGGTGGGCAGACGCAGTACGAGATGCAGCGTGGCCTACCTTTGAATGTTGTACTCGGTGAGCGTTTTGCTATCCTCAAGCTGTTTGCCGGCAAAGATGAGCTGCTGCTGCTCGGGCGGGATGCCCTCCCTTTCCTGCACCTTTGCCTTGACGGCGAGGACCGCGTCCGTCGGCTCGATCTCCAGCGTGATGGTCTTGCCAGTGAGCGTTTTGACGAAGATCTGCATGGCCGCGGCGTTTACGCACAGGACAAGGCAGAGCGTCAGCACGGTGAGGGTGCGCCAAAGTCGTTTTTTCATTGTGATACCTCCGTGAGCGCAGACTGATACACCATATAACAGTATGGTGAGAGTATATCCGGTTTTTCCCACGCCGTAAATCCGCCCAAAGTATGAGAAGCGTGCAGACAGTTCGTCTGCACGCTTCTTCCGAGACGATATGAATTTCAAGGGGAAACAGACCCGGCGCACAGGTGCCGCCGGAGCCGCGCGGCAGGGGTGCGGGCTTGTTTTTGTATACCGTTCATCGTAGGAAAAAGAGTATCCGTCGTTGCCGGCGCATATTGATTGAATAGGAGGATTGCTTTATGACGAATTTTGCACTGCTTCAGACGAATATCGCCTTTGACGATCCGAAGGCCAATTACGAGAATGTCCGTAAGCTGTTTGCTTCGGCGATGGAAAAGACGCCGCGCCCCGATGTGGTGGTCCTCCCCGAGGACTGGTCGGCGGGCTTCTCGGATAAGATGTTCCATGAAATGGAAAAGCACTGCGAGCCGCCGGACGGCCCGACGCTGCAGGTTTGTAAGGATCTGGCCAGAGAGTACCATGTCTGGGTCGCTGCCGGTTCGATCAGCACGCTCCATGAGGACGGAAAGATGCGCAACACCGTTTTCCTGATCGACCGCGACGGCAATGTTGTGGGAGACTACAGCAAGATGCACCTCTACAGCGACATGGACGAGGACGCGCAGCTGACGCACGGCGATAAACACGAGGTATACGAGACGGAATTCGGCCGCGTGGGCATGATGGTCTGCTACGATATCCGCTTCTGCGAGCTCTCCCGCATTTACGCGCTGAAAAACGCGGATGTGCTGGTCGTCGTTTCCAACTTCCCGAATCCGCGCGTCAACCACTGGCGCACGCTCCTGATGGCCCGCGCGATCGAAAATCAGATGTTCGTCGTCGCCTGCAACCGCGTCGGCCCGAGTCCGATGGGCACCTACTGCGGGCACTCGATCATCATTGACCCATGGGGCGAGGTGATCGCCGAGGGCGGCGATGAGCAGGAGATCGTCACCGGCTCGATCGACTTTGAAAAGACGAAGGAAGTGCGCAGCCTGATCCATATGTTCCGCGACCGCCAGCCGCAGTCTTACGGGACGACATTGACCGATCCTCAGATTTAAAGGAGACAGATTCCCGTTATGAAGGTGGACATTTTCCGTTACCTTGCAAACCTTTTCCGGCTGTGTGGGCGGCTTTGTCCGGCTGGATGGGGAGCTTTTCCTTTATCCTTTTCCGCGTTTTACTTCCGGCCGACGAGCATGGCCGAATCGCCCAGCATCATCAGCCCGGCGCGGCGCTTCGAGCCGAAGATGGGCGCGGCGGTCTCCATATATTCCGCCTCGGCAAAGCCCATGGCCCTGAGCTTTTCCGCAAAGGCGTTCATGTCGCCGTACATCTGCGGCTTCATTTCGTCGTGCAGGACGAACACGCCGCCCTTTTTCAGCACGCGCAGGCTCTCGAGCAGGAGCGCCTGACGGTCCGCGCCCATGATGTTATGGTAGACGTAGTTGCTGATGACGGCGTCGAAGCTCTCATCGGGGAACGGAAGTGCATTGGCGTCGCCATGGACGAAGGTGCAGCGGTCGCCAACGCCCTCGGACGCGGCGTTCTTCTCGCAGACCACCTTACTGTAGTTATACATGGCGCCCCAGTAGTCAAGGCCGGTGATCTGCGCGCCGGGCCACGTCAGCGCCGCGCGGACGGACAGCGCGCCGGAGCCGCAGCCGACCTCGAGAACGTTTCCCTGCCCGCCGAAGGCAAGGCTGCTCAGGACGGCCTGATGCACGCGCTCCATCATGCCGCCCTTGCCGAAGGCGTACTGGCGGCGGATCCACGCCATCCAGCCGAGCAGAGCAAGCAGGAGGATAAAGGCCGCGGCAGATATGACGCCGAGGACAGTGCACCCGAATGCGGTGAATGACAGGACGGAGAGCAGCAGTGCGAGCAGCGCGAGCGCGCCGTAGATATAGAATACGGGGTTGGACATCCAGCTGCCGTAATCCTCGCCGTGGGCACCGACGCGGATGCGCTTTTGAAGGTCAGAGATACGAACCTGCATGGGGATGACTTCCTTTCGTTTAAAAAATTGGAGCGAGGTCAGAGCATTATTGACGCGCCTTCCGCAGAGAGCGGATCAGGCGGGTATAGGAGAAGAGAAGAACGGTGCACATCTTCGCCATATAGGCCTCGTCCGCCTTGTGATTGAGACAGTAACGGAAGGTTCTCATCTGCTTACTCTCCCAGCGTGCGCAGGAATCGCAGCGGTCGTCGCCGCGGCCGAGCGTTTTGGTGCGGCGCCAGAGGAGCCGCGGATGCAGACCGGCATAGCTGACATCGTCACTGTCGCAGAAGCAGCGGCACAGCTCCGGACAGCCATAGCGCGTGCACTCGTCGTGGTAGGGGCACCTCGTCATGTCGACGCGCCAGACGGCGGCGTCCGTTTGCAGCTCCGTCGCGGCGAAGCCCGCGGCGGGGCCGAAGGCCCTGCGCCGGCGTTTTCCGATTGCAGCGCCTGTAGGCGCGCGTCAAACGCAGCGTTGAGCTGCTCCGAGCGCGCGGGGAACCGCTGCGCGGCGGTGCGCCGGAAATCCTGTATCAGGTAGCTCTCTTTCATGTTCATGTCCCCTGTTCTGCTTGCGGTTAGGGTTCTCTAACCAATGCGCTTTGAAAAGGCCGCCCTGCGGCAGCCGGCCCGGCCTCTTTGCGGCGGAACGCAGACGAGCACCGGATGAAGCGGTTTTGCAGTCACATTGTAGCATCCGTGCCGCCGTTTTGCAAGAGCGGGAGCAGCCGCCCAACCAATTTCAAAATCGGTTGGGCGGCTGCATTGACAGCGGAAAGGTGCTGCCGAAAGTGTTCGTTTTTTTGCGGATACTGAATCAGAAGTGCACGAAGCCGACCTTGCTCTCCCCTGCGGACAGATCACGGGACCAACTGCAGCCGAGCTCCTGCGCGATCGAGACTAGACCGTTCCACGTGTTGTCGGGGATCTCGATGCCCTCCTTTTCCAGCTTTTCCGCGTGCTTATGCTCAAATTCACCGGGCATGAGCACCTCGTCAAAGCCCTCGGCGGGGGCGGCGGACTTGATGTAGTCACTGTGGTTCTTCACCTGCGCCTCATAGACCTCTCTGCCGTAAAAGGCATCGGGATCGACGGCCATCAGGAATACGCAGTTTTCGGCGTGGTGCGGGATGCTCCAATAGTCGTCGTTCGCCAGCGCGATCGAGAACATGTTGGCCATGACCGCCAGACCGGAGCCCTTCACGCCGCCGGCGTAGCGCCCGCCGACCGGGTACATCGTTCCTGCGGGCTCGCGGTAGAGCGCCATGGGATCGGTGGTCGGATTGCCGTAGCCGTCGCACAGCCAGCCCTCGGGAACCTGCTGACCCTTCTGCGCGTAGGTGCGGATCTTGCCCTCGGCCACGACCGTCATTGCGCCGTCCATGAAAACGGGATAGCTGCCCTTGCGGGGAACGGCCCACGAGATCGGGTTGGTGCCCATGCGGGACTCCTTTGCTCCCCACGGGGCAAGGGGACGGCTGTAGTAGAGGCCGACCGTGCTGAAGGCGAGAAGCCCCTGCTTTGCAATGTACTCCGTGTAGGAGCCGACACGGCCGACGTGCGGCGTGTTGATGCTCACGAGACAGGCCACGCCGACCTCCTTGGCCTTTTTGACCGCCAGCTCCGCCATGCCGCGGCCGACGATCTGACCGAAGGCGTGGTTGCCGTCGACAATGGCGGTGGTGGGCGTTTCCTTCACGACCTTGATCTCCGAGCCGGGGATGACCATGCCGTTTTTCAAAAAATCAAGATACTCGGGAATACGCAGAACCCCGTGGGAATCCAGCCCCATCAGGTTGGAGGTCACAAGCTCCTCGGCCACGATCTGCGCTTCCTTTTCGGTGGCCCCCGCCTTTTCCAGCGTCTCCTGCGCATAGCGCAGCAGATCATTTTTATTCACACGCATAATGCTCTTCTTCCTTTCATGAATTGCGGACCAGATGCAGCGCAAAGCCGGCGACCTCGCCGCGGAAATAGAGCGCGAGCGTATGCCCGTCCTTTGTCGTGCGCGATTCCTCCACGAAGTCGCAGCCCTTTTCCCGCAGGTACGCTTCCGCCGCGTCGACATCGTCCGTGCCGATGGCGATGTGGCCGTGCGTGCCCCGGCCGGCGCTCTTCATCAGCTCCATCGTGCTGTTTCCGGCAAAGATCGAGGAGCGGCCCTCCTGATAGTCAAAGCCGAAAAGCCCGGCGAACAGCTGCGCGGCAGAGCGGGCGTTTTCTTCACTTCCGCAGTTGATTCCCATATGTACGACCGAAAAATTCGGGCGCTTTGCTTCTTCCATGATATACCTCCGATCGCTTTACAGGGGTGTGGACGCCTGAAATACGCACAGTGCGCCGCCCAGCCCGCGCTTTTCCGGCACGGTCAGCTTTCCGTTGAGCACGTCCAGCAGATACGAAATGCACCGTTCGCCCAGCTCCTCCGGCTTCAGACCGTCGGTGACGACGGCGCCGGCGTTGATGTCCATGTCGCCGTCATCGCCGCCCATGGCATAATAGGTCTTGCTGTTCGAGCAAATCTTGATGCACGGGGCGACCGGGAAGCCGAGCGGATTTCCGCGCCCGGTTGAATAGAACATGACCTGTGCGCCGGTGGAAAAGAGACCGGTCAGGGAGACGGGATCATAGCCCGGTCCACGCATGATGACAAGCCCCTTGCGCGGGCCGATCGGCTCGCCGTATTCAAGGATGTCGACGATGGGCGACGTGCCGCCCTTTTTGATGCAGCCGAGCGCCTTTTCCTGAATGGTCGTCAGGCCGCCGGCCATATTGCCGCGGGCGATGATGCGCGACGCCTCAGGGCCGAGCCATTTGCGCACCTCGACCTCCTCGGCCAGAATGGCGTCCTTGACGCGCTGCCCGACCTCCGGGGTGACGGAGCGGGCGGCGAGTGTATCCTCCGTGCCGATCATTTCTGCCATTTCCGTCAGGAGGACCGTGCCGCCGTTTTCAACGAGCCAGTCGGAAACATAGCCGATCGCCGGATTGGCCGTGATACCGCTGAGCGCGTCGGAGCCGCCGCACTGCGTCCCCAGCACGAGAGAGGACAGCGGGGCCTCCTGACGCCGACAGCCGGCGGCTTCCTGCAAGAATTTGCGGGCCTGTGCGATGCATTTGGAGATGACCGCCTCGCAGCCGCCGTCGTCCTGCACGATCTGCGCAAAGACGGGCATGCCGCTGCGCTCGTGGATCATTTGGCCGATGACCTTTGCGTCGTCCGTTTCACAGCCGACGCCGATGAGCAGAACGCCGTAAATGTTCGGGTTGGTGCACACGCCTGTGAGCACCCTCCGCCAGCGGTCGAACTCGCCGGGGATGGAGCAGCCGTAGGTGTGGATCAGTGGGATCACATCGGGGACCTCGGCGCAGATCCGGTTGACGATGCCGTTTGCGCAGCTGCAGTTGGCGATGGCGACCACGTGGTTGCGGATGCCGACCGCCCCGTTCGGCCGGATATAGCCGTTGAATGTTTTTACCGTGTTTTTCATTTCATTAACTTCTCCGAGTCCAGATTGTGAACATGAATATGCTCACCCGGATGAACCGCCTTCGTGGCGTAGCCGATGCAGGCGCCATACTTGAGCACGGTGTCGCCGGGAGCAAGCTCCCGCAGCGCCATTTTGTGCAGCATGGCCACCGGCTCGCGCGCGGTGATCTGCACGGTACCGAAATCGACGGTCTCGCCGGCCTCCACCGGCTCGAGAACCATCCCCACGCTGTCGCGGGGATCAATGATGAGCCCTCGTTTCATGGCTTCTCCTTATCTGACGACACGGCCCGAGCCGTCGCCGTTGATGAGGGTGAGGACCTCCTCGGGAGAGGAGAGGTTGAAGTCGTATTCGATCGAGTGCTTGAGGCAGGAGGCTCCGGCGGCAAACTCGACCATTTTCTGGAGGTCAAAGCCGTTGAGATAGCCGTAGATCAGGCCGCTGGCGAAGGAGTCGCCGCCGCCCACGCGGTCGACGATCTGCATGGTGTACTTTTTGGACACGTAGGTCCTGCCGCCGGTGTAGATCATGGCCGACCAGTTGTTGACCGAGGCGGAAATGGATTCGCGCAGGGTGATGGCGACCATTTCAAAGCCGTACTTCTCCGTCAGGTTGGCGGCAAGGGAGCTGTAGCCCTCCAGGCTGAGCTTGCCCTGCGTGATGTCCGTGTTGTCCGCCTTCACGCCGAGGACCTTTTCCGAATCCTCCTCGTTGGCGATCAGCACGTCCACATACTGCATGAGCGGCTTCATTGCGCGCTGGGCCTCCTCGGTCGTCCAGAGGGACTTGCGGTAGTTCAGGTCACAGCTGACCTTTACGCCATTGCGCTTGGCGGCAATGCACGCCTGCTCGCAGATCTGACGCAGATTCTCGCTCAGCGCGACGGTGATCCCGGTGAAGTGGAACCACGCCGCGTCCGCAAAGATCTCATCCCAGTCGAAATCGCTGGTGCTTGCCTCGGAGATGGCGGTATGCTTGCGGTCGTAGATGATCTTGGAGGGGCGCTGGCTGGCACCCTTTTCGAGGTAGTACACGCCGAGGCGGTCGCCGCCCCAGGCAATATGGTCCGTTTTCACGCCCCACTTATCCAGCACGCGCTTGGCGCAGCGGCCGATATCGTTGTCGGGAAAACGCGTGACCATTTCCGCCGGCATGCCCATGTAGGAAAGGGCGATGGCCATATTGCCCTCCGCGCCGGAGTAGCTGAGATTAAAGCGGTCCGCCTGCGAAAAGCGCAGATACCCGTCGGGCGACATGCGCAGCAGGATCTCACCGAAGCCGACAAATTTTTTCTTTTCCATGGTATGCGCTCCTTAATGACTTATTGGTTTGCGATGGCGACAAAGGCCGCGGCTCGCGCGCTGAGGGTCGCGTAGTCGCCCGCCTCGCGGACGGCCTTATCGACAAGGCGTCCGCTGATGCCCGCACCGACCATGCCGAGCTTGAGGTAATCGCCCAGATTCTCCTCGTTCAGGCCGCCGGTGCCGAGGATCTTGACGTGGCTGATCGGGCCGAGAATGTCCTTGAAGTAGGCAAGGCCGAGGCGCACCGTCGGGAAAAGCTTGACGAAGTCTGCGCCCGCGTCGTGTGCGCACAGGATCTCGCTGGGCGACATGGCGCCGGGAATGGAGGCCATGCCGAGCTCCTTCGTCAGATGAATGATATCGACGTTGGTGTTGGGGGAGATGATGTATTCCGCACCGGCGGCCTTCGCGGCGCGCACCTGCTCCTGCGTGAGCACCGTGCCGGCGCCGAAGTGCATGGTCTCGCCGAACTCGCCGCGCAGCAGCTCGATCGCCTGCGCCGTCTTTTTGACCGCCTCGGGATCGGCCTGATCGAAGGTGACCTCCATCAGGCGGATGCCGCCGTCGTACATGGCGTGCGCCAGACGCAGAAGCTCTTCCCCATAGATTTTTCTGCAGATGCAGATGATTTTGTGCTTTTCAATGTATTCGACAATATTCATAATATCCTTTTATCCTCTTTTCGCGGCTTTACCACAGCAGGTTGCACAGCCATGTCGAGATGGCCGGCACATAGGTTACAAGCATGAGCTGAACGAACAGCATAATTAAATAAGGAATAGCTTCCTTGATGAAGCTCTTGATCTTACATCCGGTCACACCGCAGGTGACGTACATCAGCGTGCCCATGGGAGGCGTGATGCCGCCGATCGACATGTTGAACACCCAGATCATGCCGAACTGGACCATATCGATGTTGTAGGCCCGCGCGATGGGAGCAAGAATCGGAATCAGCATGACGGCGGCCGCATTGCCCTCAACGAACATGCCGACAAGGATGAGGAACAGGTTGACCAGCAGCAGGAAGAAGAACTTGCTGTCGATGTTGTCGACCATCAGGGTCAGGAGGCGCTGGGGGATCTTCTCGATCGTAAAGACCCATGCGATGGAGGAGACCGCGCCGATGATCATCATGATGCTCGCGGTCTGGCGGATCGTTTCCTCCAGCGCTTCGATCAGGCGCTTGACGGTCAGCTCGCGGTAAGCGAGGCCGAGGATCAGCGCGAAGATGACGCAGGCCGCGCCGGCCTCCGTCGCCGTCATGATGCCGATGCGGATGCCGCCGATGATCAGCAGCGGAAGGCACAGGGGAAGAATCGCCTCGCGGAGCGCCTTCATAAACTCCCGCGCGCTGAGCTTTTCCGTGCGCAGCGAGGTGTAGCCGCGCTTTTTGGAAATAACATAGTTCAGGATCAGCATGAGGACCATCAGCAGCAAGCCGACGCTGATGCCGGCGGCGAAGAGCTTGCCGATGGACACGCTGGCGAGAGAGCCGTAAACGATCATGCCGATTCCCGGCGGGATCAGCGGCGTGATCATGGCGGAGACCGCCGTGACCACGGAGGAGAACTCCTTGGAGTAGCCGTTGCGCTCCATCTCGGGGACGAGCAGCTTGGCTTCCATCGCGGCGTCCGCCAGATTGGAGCCGGACAGGCCGCCCATCAGCGTGGACAGCAGGACGTTGACCTGCGCAAGAGAACCTGTCATGCGGCCGGTGATGGCGACGCACAGATTCATGATGCGGCGGGTGATGCCGGATTGGTTCATCAGAATACCGGAGAAAATAAAGAACGGGATGGCGAGCAGGCTCAGGCTGCTCATGCCGGTGATGATCTTCTGAACGACGACGATGCCGTTGACTGTCGGCGTCATCGCCAGATAGCTGCAGGTTCCAGCCATGACGGAGACGAAAACGGGAACCTTGAGGAACATCAGGACGAGAAAGACCGCAATGGCGATCCAGATTGCCGCGCTCATTCCATCATCCCCCCTTCTTCGTACTCATTGGGATTATCGGCCTCCGGGAAGAAGCGCTGCCGGATGGTGTAATAGGTCACGCTGATTGCCATCCAGAGGCTGCCGATGGAAGCCATGATGTAGATGATCCAGCTTTTCATACGCAGCACGGTGGTCAGCTTGCCGCTTTCGATAAACTGGATGTTCAGCTGGAGCGAATAGTAGAAAAAGAATGCCAGCGCCGCCATGGTGCACAGATAGCCGAACCACATGACAACCCGCTGCATGACGGGAGAAAACGTATCCGTCAGGACGTCGATGACAACGTGCGCGCCCTTGCGGAAGGCGTAGCTGCTTCCGCAGAAAATGACCCACAGGATCATCCACGTCTGTATCTCCTCCATCCAGAAGATGGGGGCATGAGCGAAGTAGCGCTTGATCGCACCGACAAACGTGAGTACGACAAGGATGCACATGCAGACAGACGCAATAACGAGATCAATGTTGAGGATGCGGTCGATCCATTTGAATACCTTGCTCTTCAACGTGCAAAAACCTCCTTCGTGAGAATCTGGTTGAAAGAAATTGCCAGAGAACCAATGTCTCCGGCAATTTCCTGAAAGCATCTTAAAATCAGCCGTTGATGATAGCAAGCACGCGATCGTACAGACCGTCGCTCCAGTTGGCAGCGCAGGCGGAGTCCGTATAGAAGGACTTGGCGGCCTCGGCGAAGGTGTCGAAGTCGATCTCGGTGATCTCAACGCCGCGGTCGAGCATGACCTGGATGTTGTCGGCCTCGGCCTTCATCATCAGCTCATTCTGGTACTTGGAGGCCATCTCGCCGGTCTCAAGGAGCCACTTCTGCTGCTGCTCGGTGAGAGAGTTGAAGAAGTCGGTGTTGAGGATGACGAACTGGACCTGATACATGTGGCGGTCGAGCAGGAGGTACTTGCAGACCTCATCAAACGAGTTGGCCAGCAGCGTGGAGAGCGGGTTCTCAACGGCCTCGACGGTCTTCTGCTGAAGGGCGGTGTAAACCTCGTTGAGGCTCATCGCGGTGGGAGCGGCGCCGAGGGCGGTCATGCCGTCAACGTAGGCGGAGCTGCTGGGAACGCGGATGAGCAGACCCTTGAAGTCGTCGGGCGTCTCGAGCTTCTTGGAGGACATGGTGGAACGGCAGCCATACTGCCAGTTGTCGCTGACGATGGTCATGCCGGCGTCAGCCATCTGGTTCTTGAGATCGGCCCACAGGTCGCTCTGGACGAGCTTATCGACCTGACTCCAGTCGGAGAACAGATAGGGCCCCATGATGATGTTCATGTCGCTCACGCCGTAGTCGGCAGCGGTACCGCCGTCGCCAACCACCATGACTGCGTCGCCGGCGACGAGCTGATCGAGCAGGTCGGTCTTACTGCCGGCGGAGCTGGAGTCGTAAACGTCAAGAACCATGGTGCCGCCGGATACTTCCTTGAGCTTCTCGGCCCAGTATTCGGCCGCCATCGTCAGGGGCTCGCCGGGCAGATTGTCGTGACCGAACATGATATGCACGACCTCTTCGGCGGGGGGATTGTTGTCCGCAGAGCTGTCATCCTGCTTGGGCTCCTCCGTCTTGCTGCCGCAGGCGGCCAGAGAAAGGACCATCGCAAGGGACAGCGCCAGTGCCAATAGCTTCTTCATGAAATTTTCCTCCGTTTTTTAATGTTTCGGCATGTTTCGACAATGCGTAAAAAAACAGTGCATTGCGATGCTTGCTGTTAGCATATCATCGCAATGCACAGATGTCAACCGAAAATGAACAAAATATAACAATAAAATGACAACGTATGGGGCGTATTTCGGGTAATTTGATAAATGTATTGTTAAATTACCAACTGGAGATTGTAATTTCTTGAAAGCGTTTCGATCAAAGGCGTGGATTCATCACATACCCAGTAATCGACCTTGGAGAGCGTGGAGAAGTTAAAAAGCGCCGATTCCTCGACCTTATGCCGGTCTGCCATCAGAACGACCGTCTGGCTCACGTCGATCGCCGTTTTTTTGATTTTGGCGTCAATGCTGGAGGCGGAGGAAAGCTCGCCTCTGGCGGAAATGCCTCTCGCTCCGATAAAGCATTTCTGGATGTTGTAGGTTTTCAGGCTCTCGAGGGTTTCCAGACTGACAAATGCGTTGATCTGCCGGTTGAGCTGCCCGGGCAGGGCGAAGAGAGTATAGTCCGTGGTCATGGCGATCGATTGCAGAACCTCAAGACTGCTGCTGATTACGGTGAGGCGCTGGGGAAGCGCGTTGCCGGACTGGAGAAGCTGAATCGCCGTGCTGCCGGTGTCGACGTAGATAATGTCGTCCTCCTCAAGCAGGGCGGCCGCTTTCCGGCCGATCTCCTTCTTGGCGGCGACGTTTTTCATCCGTCGCTCGTCAAAGCTGATCTGGAGGTTCGGCGCGGCGTACTCAATGCCGCCGTAGCGCCGCTGGACAACGCCGCGCTCTGCCAGCTCGCGGATGTCTGCGCGCGCGGTATTGGGGTGAATGTGGAAGGTTTCGCTGATCTCCTCAATCGTGGAAAACCGCTTTTCCACAATGAACTGCTCCATTTGTTTTAACCGTGCATTTCTCATCGCGCATCGACAGGTCGTCCCTGCTCCTCCCTGAATAGATGTTGTGTCTGACCGGCAGTGGAAGCTGCGAGAGGGTATTCTCATCTTACAGGGATATAATAAAGATTTAACAAAAATTTGTCAATTTATTTCTGAAATAAAGTGTATAAAATAACAAAATACAAGGGCGGACGAAAGCCTCGCCGGGATGCGGCCCGGATGACGGCGGGCGGCGGCAGGTAATGGGAATTGATTTGCGTTCCGCTCAAAGCTTTTGCGTTTTTTTGCATTTTTTTATGCAAAGGGGCGGAATATCTTCTATTCTCCACCTTTCCGGTTGACTTTATCTTTTTTTGACTTATCATTAGACCATGCGGGGCAAAACGGCGAAGCTGCACAGCGCTTTCCCGCACGTTCGCCGCAGCCTGCAAACTATGTAAAATAGGAGAATGAGAAAACATGAAAAAATTCGGTGTCAAAGAAGTCGTGGCGACCGCCATCTGCGCGGCGCTGGTCTTCGTCCTGCTGCGCTACGTGTCCATCCCCACCCCCCTGCCCGACACGCCGCTGAGCATCCATAATGGTATTCTGGCCTTCTTCGCCGTCCTCTTCGGGCCCGCGGTCGGCTTCGTTGCCGGCTTCATCGGTAACATGATGGTCGATGTCACTGCCGGCTGGGGCATCTGGTGGAGCTGGATCGTTCCCACCGGTCTCTACGGCCTCATCATCGGCATCTTCTGCAAGGACATTGACCTGCGCTCCGGCAACTTCGGCACGAAGGAAGCCATCCGCTTCAATGTCGTTCAGGTCATCGGCGCCGTCATCTGCTGGGGTCTGGTCGCTCCTCTGAGCGACATCATCTTCTATGGCGAGCCCGCCAAGAAGGTCTTTATGCAGGGCCTGCTCATCGGCCTGAGCGCCATCTTCGCCACCGCGATCGTCGGCACGCTGCTCTGCCGCGTGTACGCCTCCTCCAAGGCCAAGAGCAATTCCCTGTCCAAGGACGCCTGATTTTTGCAAAAAGCACCGGCGCGAAGCGCCGGATCAAAAAAGAAGCCTCTGACGCCCGCGCTGCGGGGCTGTCAGAGGCCCTCTTTTCAAAGGAAAACGCCATATGGAAAACGAGACGATTCTTGAATTTAAAGATTTCAGCTTCAAATACGACGCACAGATCGAGCCGACGCTGCGCAACATCGATCTGACGATCCGGCGGGGCGAAAAGGTGCTCATTGCGGGGCCGTCGGGCTGCGGCAAGTCCACGCTCATCAACTGCATCAACGGCCTGATTCCCTTTGTTTTTAAGGGGGAGATGAGCGGCTCACTGCGCATAAACGGGCGCGAGAGCCGCGAGCAGAGCATCCTTGAGATCTCCAACACGGTGGGCACCGTTCTGCAGGACACGGACGCGCAGTTCGTCGGCATGACGGTGCTTGAGGACATCGCCTTCGCGCTGGAGAACGAGGGGATCGCGCAGGACGAGATGAAAGAGCGCGTACAGGCCGCAGCGGAGCTCGTCGGCATCGCCAGCCACATGCGCTACGCGCCCACCGAGCTCTCCGGCGGGCAGAAGCAGCGCGTGTCCATCGCGGGCATCATCGTCGACGACGTGAGCACGATGCTCTTCGACGAGCCGCTGGCGAACCTTGACCCCGCGACGGGCAAGCGCGCCATGCAGCTCATTGACGACATCCACCATAAGACCGGCGCGGCGACCATCCTCGTCGAGCACCGGCTTGAGGACGTGCTCTACCGCGAGGTCGACCGCATCGTGCTCATGCACGAGGGACGCATCCTCTTCGACGGCGCGCCGGACGTGCTGCTCTCGTCCGACCTGCTGACGGAAAACGGCATCCGCGAGCCGCTCTATATTACGGCGCTCAAGTACGCGGGCGTGACGGTCACGCCCGAAATGCACCCGCACAGCATGGATTCGCTCACGCTGGGCGCGGCGGATATCGAGCGCGTGCGGCAGTGGTATCACAGCGGAAAGAAAAAGGAGCCCCGGCCGCCCGCCAAGCCCTTCCTCGAATTGAAGGATGTGGCCTACACCTACGACGAGCGCGACAAGCGCACGCTCGACGGCGTGAATCTGACCATCGGCGAGGGCGAGCTGGTGGCGCTGGTGGGGCGCAACGGCGCGGGCAAGTCCACGCTGGCCAAGGCCATCTGCGGCTTTGTGACGCCGCAGGAGGGCGAAATGCGCCTCGCGGGCGAGGATCTGCGCGGCCTTTCCATCAAGGAGCGCGCCGACCGCATCGGCTATGTGATGCAAAACCCCAATAAGATGATCTCCAAGACCATGATCTTCGACGAGGTTGCGCTGGGCCTGCGCACGCGCGGGGTCGGCGAGGACGAGATCCGAAAGCGCGTCGAGGACACGCTGCGCGTGTGCGGCCTCTATGAGTTCCGCAACTGGCCGATCTCGGCGCTGAGCTACGGGCAGAAAAAGCGCGTGACCATCGCCTCCATCCTTGTGCTCAAGCCGGAAATGCTCATCCTCGACGAGCCGACCGCCGGTCAGGACTACCGCCACTATACCGACATCATGGAATTCCTGCTCTCGCTCAACCGGCGGGGCCTGACGATTTTGATGATCACACACGACATGCACCTGATGCTCGAATACGCGCGGCGCTCGATCGTGTTCTGCGGCGGGCGCGTGATCGACGATGAAACGTCGGCGGGCGTGCTGACGAATCCGGAGATCGTGGAGAAGGCGGCGCTCAAGGAAACGTCGCTCTACGGCCTTGCGCTCACCTGCGGCATCGCCGATCCCTCCGACTTCGTGCAGCACTTCATCGACCATGAAAGAGAGGGGATGCGCTGATGGTCAAGATCTTCAACTACATCGAGCGCAGCTCGCCCATCCACCGGATGTCCGGCGCGTCGAAGCTGGCCGTGCTGCTGCTGGTGACGCTGGCCACCATGATTACCTTCGACACCCCCTTCCTGCTCATCGTCTCGGTGGCGAGCTGCGCGCTCTTCCCCGTCTCGAAGATCCGCATCCGCGACGTGAAGTTCATCTTCATCCTCATTGTCACCTTCATGGTGTTCAACGGGGCGATGATCTACCTCTTCGCGCCCGAGCAGGGCGTGGCCATCTACGGCACGAGGCATCTGCTCTTCACCATCGCGGGACACTATACGGTTACACAGGAGCAGCTGCTCTATCAGCTCAACGTCATGCTCAAGTATGTGGCGACCGCGCCGTTCATCCTTATTTTCGTGGCGACCACCAACCCCTCCGAGCTGGCGGCCTCGCTCAACCGGATCGGCGTGAGCTATAAAATTTCCTACTCCGTGGCGCTGATGCTGCGCTATATCCCCGACCTGATCGTCGAGTATCAGGACATCTCCCACAGCCAGCAGGCGCGCGGCATCGAAATGTCCAAGAAGGGAAGGCTGAGCAAACGTATGAAGGCGGCGGCAGAGCTCTGCATGCCGCTCATCCTCTCGTCCGTCGAGCGCATCGAGTACATCTCCAACGCCATGGAGCTGCGCAAGTTCGGTACCGGAAAGCGCCGCACATGGATCATGGGGCGCAAATTCGGCACGCTCGACTACATCGCGCTGACCGTGTCCGCGGCGATGGTGGCCTACTCCGTGTTCTTCCTGATTTCCAACGGCGGAAGATACTGGAACCCCTTTGTATAAGCATTTGTTATCAGAAAGGATTGTTTTATCATGAAACCTACTGTTGTATTTCAGACCGACTTCGGTGCGGGCGGCGGCGGTGTGCTCGCCGGCGTGGTCAAGTCCATCGACCCCGAGGTTCCCGTTTACGACTTTACCCACGACATTGAGCCCTACAACATCCGTCAGGCGGGCTATGAGATCTCCACCATGGTCCCCTACTGGCCCGCGGGCACGGTGTTTGTCTCCGTGGTTGACCCCGGCGTGGGCAAGCACTCGAGACAGTGCGTGTGCAAGTTCAAGAACGGCTCCTACCTCGTCACGCCCGATAACGGCATCCTCACGCCGTTTGTCGACGACGGCTCCATCGAGTGCATCCGCAACATCGACATCACCCGCCACCGTCTGCCCGGCAGCGAGAACGTCTACATTTTTCACGGCCGCGACGTTTACGCCTACACCGCCGGCAAGCTGGCCGCGGGGCTGATCTCCTTTGAGGACGTGGGTGAGGCGTATGACGCCTCCGAGGCCGTGTACCTGCCCCAGACCAACGTCAAGACCGTGGTGCGCGAGGGCTTCGCGCAGGGCGGCATCTACAACTTCGACACGCCCTACGGCTGCGCGCGCGTGCGCATCCGCAACAAGGACTTCCAGGAGGTCGCGGGCTTCCGCTACGGCGATATCGTGCATGTGAAGATCACCGACGGCGATCGCATCGTGCTCGACGACAAGGCGACCTATGAGCGCTCGTTTGGCTTCGCGCCGCGCCACAAGCCGCTCATCTGCGGCGACATCCAGATCGGCGAGGCGCAGATGCTGCGCTTTACCATCAATGACGCGAACTTCATGAAGGAGTACGCGCCCGAGCTGCTCGACGACCAGAGCAAGGCCGTGGATTATGTGTTCACGGTGACGAAGGAATAAAGGGCCGAAAGGCTTTGATAAAAGGAAAGGCCGCTCCCTTCGGAGCGGCCTTTTTGTGTCATTTTACCGTTGGGCGCATGGAAACCGGAAGCCTCTGCGGCTTTTGGCGGCATGGACGCTTGTTACGCGTGCTGCGCCGTGAGCGGCGGAAGCTCGCCCGTGCCCTTGTCCGTCTCGCCGCGGATGAAGCGGCTCCAGTTATAGATGCTCTCGTGCGAGACGTTGGCGATGTTCTGCATGTCGTGGGTTTTGATGGCGTCGTAGCTCTTCTGGTGGATGTCGATGAGGAACTGCTTGCGCCCATTCTGCAGCATGCTCTCGATCGTCAGGCGGCGCGACTGGTGGAGCAGCATGCAGGTGATGCGGTTGATCTGCGTGAGAATGGGGTTGTGCCCGCAGCGGGCGAGCTCCACATGAAATTCCGCGTCGAGCTGCGCGGCCCGGTCAACGTCCACATCCTCCCGCTCGAGCTCGGCCTTGAGCCGGTCGAGCACGGCGCGGAGGGAAACAAGATCCTCCTGCGTGACGTTCTTGGCGGCGAGCTGATAGACGTAATTCTCGATGGCGTCACGAACCTCAATGAGATAGTCCGGATTCTTCTCCAGAATGATGCCGTAGACGAGAGGGTTGAGCATCTTGGGCGAAAAGTCGGAGCAGATGTAGGTGCCGTCCGCGCGCCGGATCTCCAGAATCCCGTAGGCGCAGAGGATCTTGACCGCCTCACGCACGGAGTTGCGCCCCACGCCGAAGGATTCGGCCAGCTCCAGCTCTGTCGGGATGCGCTGACCGGGACAAAAGGTCCCGTCAATGATCTGCTCGACCATCTGATTGACGATCGTATCCACCGTGGATTCCACGGCAATTTTATGAATTGAACCCATACTGTTTACTGCCTCCCCGGAGCGCGCGGCTCCAAACATCCTATCTTGTCATTTATTATAGCGGGAGCGTAAAGAATGTGCAAGGGGTAAATTGTGAAAACAGTGACAATCTGTCCTTGCAGTGCGGAACCGGCGGTATGGATATTCCTGAAGAATTGCGCCTGTGGGAGAACGGTTGGACAAGGCTGCTTGCCTGAATGAATAATTTTACATGGCAGATTTATGTCCATTTCGACAAAGTGAGACTGAAATTTGTTCTTTTCCTTGACAAGTTAAACAAGCACTGATATGATCGAAACATCCAACGTAGGATGATGGGATGCAGAAAGACCTGGTGGATCGGTTTCAGAGATCGTGCGGCCGCGGATCACGAAAACCGACCGGTGCGGGTGGGAATACGAAATCCCGGAAATTCCTCGATGGTGTGCGTCCCCCAAAATTATTTTTAGGAGAGAAGGTACTTTTTATGTCAGTTGGTATGATTCTTGTATGGATACTCGTTGCCACCGCAATTGTCCTGCTCCTCATCATGAAGTGGAAGATCAACCCCACCATCGCGCTGTGCGTCGGTGCGCTCGGCCTCGGCATTGCCTGCAACATCGGCCTTGCCACCACCGCGGCGACCATCGGCTCCGGCTTCGGCAATCTGATGACCAGCCTCGGCCTTCCGATCGGCTTCGGCATCATCCTCGGCGAGCTTCTGAGCGAGTGCGGCGGCTGCCGCGTCATCGCCCAGACGATGCTCAAGGGCGTCGGCCCCAAAATGGCGATTTGGGCCTGCGCGCTGAGCGGCTTCATCCTCTCCGTTCCCGTTTTCTTTGACGTCGCGTTCATCATCCTCTGCCCGCTGTGCGTGGAGATCGCCCGCGAGATCAAAAAGCCCATGCCCTATGTCATCGGCCCCATGGCCGCCGGCGCGATGTGCGCCCATCACCTCGTTCCCCCGACCCCGACCCCGATGCTCGTTCCCGACTACTTTGACGTTTCCCTCGGTGAGATGGTGCTCTACGGGGCGCTCATCGGCGCGGTCGTCGTCTTTGTCGCGGTGAAGATCTACACCAAGATGCTCGACCACGGCTTCTGGAATCCCGCCACCTGCGAGAACGGCACCGACCTCGCCATGACCGAGCCCGCTCCCCTGCCCGAGAAGCTTCCCTCCTTCGGCCTGGCCATGGTTCCCATTCTGCTGCCTGTGGTTCTCATCATCCTGAGCACCGTCACCGGCGCCATGGGCATCCAGAGCGAGATCATCAGCTTCGTTTCCAACAAGAACGTTGCCATGCTCATCGGCGCGCTCTCCGCCTACGCGGTCGCGTCCGTCAACATGGACGGCAAGGCCAAGGATAAGGCCGCCGGTAAGGCGATGGCCGACTCCGGTCTCGTTATGCTCATCACCGGCGCGGGCGGCTCCTTCGCGGCTGTCATCGGCGCGACCGGCCTTGCCGGCAAGCTCGGTGAAGCCCTCGCCGCCAGCAACGCCCTGACTCCCGTGGTGCTCTGCCTTGTCGGCTACGGCATCGGCGCGATCTTCCTGCTTGCCCTCGGCTCCGGCACCACGGCTGCCATCACCGCGATGACCGTCGTCTCCGGCATCATCGCCAGCAGCGGCATGCAGATCAACGAGCTTTGGCCTGCCCTCGCCTGCCTCGCCGGCGGCGGCATGTCCCTGCACCACATCAACGACTCCGGCTTCTGGGTCGTGACCAACATTTCCGGCTTTACGCCCGTCGGCGGCTTTAAGACCTACTCGACGATCAACTTCATCATGAGCATCCTTGTGATGATCGTTGCCATTGCGGGCTGCCTGATCCTGCCGTAAAATAAGAAGCAGACCAAACGCTTTCACAAGATGACTTTCTGGGAGACGGTATGGTTACAGTGAGACAATGGATTCTATTTGAGCCGATCTGGCTCGTGGTGCTGGGCAGTCTGGCCGCCGTGGCCGGAGGCATGGCGCTGCGCCTGCGGCTGAGAAAAGAAAAGCTGATGGCGCTGTTCGTTCCGCTTGCGCTTTATCTGACGGCGGAATACATGGCCGCGCGCGCCCCGGAGGGCGCGGCGGTCTGGACGGTGCTGGGCGGTCTGGCGGCAATGCTCTTCCTCGGCGCGATGCTGCCGTCGGCTTTGAGCGCATGGAATGTCAGGTTAAAATAAGACCCGCCCGCCGGGTCTCTCAGGAGGTATTTTCACATGGAATACAGGAAAATGTTCGAGCCGGTCTCGATCGGAAAGATGCAGCTCAAGAACCGCGTCATCATGGGGCCGCTCGGCTCGGCGATGGCGGATGAGAACCACTTCCCCACGCCCGTGCAGGCGCGCTACTATGCCGAGCGGGCCAAGGGCGGCGTCGGCATGGTGATGGTCGAGCATACGGCCATGCAGCTCATGGGCGCGCGCAGCGCTACGGCGACCGGCATCTGGGACCCCGCGGGGCTGCCCGCGTGGCGGCGCGTGGTGGACGCGATCCATGATAACGGCGCGAAGGCCGGCATTCAGATCGGCCATCAGGGGCCGTGCACGGACTACAGCCGCCTGCTCGGCGGCGAGTGCGTGGCCGCGTCGCACATCCGCTGCTACAAAATTCAGGAAAAAGTCCGCCCCATGACGCTCGAGGAGATGGAGCAGTTCAAGCGCGACTATGTGAAGGCTGTCAAGCTGGCCATCGAGGCGGGCTTCGACACGGTTATGTTCCACATGACCAACGGCTACTTCCTCGCCTCCTGGCTCTCCGGACGGACGAACAAGCGCACCGACCGCTACGGCGGCAATCTGGAAAACCGCCTGCGCTTCCCACTTGAGCTCATCGCCGCCGTGCGTGAGGCCATCGGGCCGGACTACCCGCTCATGGCGCGCCTCGCCACGCGCGAGGTCAACGGCGGGCGCAGTCTGGAGGAGACGCGCATCGTCGCCCGCGCCCTGCAGGACGCCGGCATCGACGCGATCGACCTCAACTCCGGCTCGTGGAGCGAGTACGACTGGGAGTTCCCGTCCTACTTCCAGCAGGAGGGCTTCCTGCTCGAGGACGCGGAGAAGATCCGCCGCTCGCTGCGCATCCCCGTCATCAGCGGCGGGCGCATCACCGAGCCGCTGATGGCCGAGCAGGCGCTGGAGGACGGACGGTGCGACATCATCTCCGTCACGCGCGCCATGCTGGCCGATCCGTTCTGGCTGCGCAAAACCGAGAGCGGCGAAACGCAGAGCATCCGCCGCTGCATCGGCTGCACGCGCTGCATCAACGACCGCGAGCACGGCGGACTGATCTGCAACGTCAATCCCTTCGAGCGCCGTGAGGACGAGCTTGCCATCATCCCCACCGACGCGCCGAAGAGCATCTGCATCATCGGCGCAGGCGTGGCCGGACTGCAGGCCGCGTCCGTCGCCGCCCAGCGCGGCCACCGCGTCACGGTGGTTGAAAAGGAGGCCATGCCGGGCGGCATGGTGTCGCAGGCCGGCGTTCCCCCGCTCAAGTGGGAGATCCTCAACGTCGTGACGGCGCTGGCCTACGACGCGGAGAAGTACGGCGCGAAGTTCCTCTACAACACCACGGCGACGCCCGAGTGGATCAAGGCGCAGGGCTTTGACCACGTGATCGTCGCCACCGGCGCAAAGCCGGTCGTGCCGCCCATCCCGAACGACGGCAGCCTCGAACCGTTCACGGCGGTGTCCGTGCTCTCGGGCGAGAACTGGGTCGGGCAGCGCATCGCGCTCATCGGCGGCGGCTGGATCGGCTGCGAAACGGCGGAGTTTTTGACGAAGTATCACCGTGACATCACGATCTTTGAAATGCTCGACGGCATCGGCAGCGACATGTATCCGGCGATGCGCGAGAAGATGCTCCGCTCGCTGGAGCTGGGCAAGGTCCATGTGATGACCGGCTGCCGCGTCGCCTCGTTCCAGGACGGCTGCGTGCACTATGTCCGGGATGGACAGGAGCAGGTCGCCGGTCCGTTCGACTCCCTCGTCTTCTCCGCCGGCATGAAGGCCGACCACACACTCGAACAGCAGCTGCGCGAGGCGGGTGTCGAGCCCATCGTCGTCGGCAACGCCTTTAAGGCCGACCGCATCCATGAGGCGCTCACCAGCGCCGTTGAAGCGGTCATTCATCTCTGATACAACACCTACAACACCCTTCCCTTATCTTTTACATTTACTTTCAGGAGGATCATTCAAATGGCACAGAAGCATGTTGACGGCATCATCGAGTTTCTCAAGAGCGATTTCTGGAACGATTTCGTAGACAACCACCTCCAGCATCCCGATGAGGAGGTTTATCACGCCCATATCTACGGCGATACCTGCATTCATCCCGAGTCCCTCAAGCAGGTGCTCTCCTACTACTTTGACGGCATCGGCCATCCCCTCTCCCGCCGCATTGATCCGGTCTCCCCGCACCCCGGCCAGGTCGGCCTGCATACCGTCTATCCCCGCGGCTATGCGCACTTTGATATGTTTAACCGCTTCAACGCGGACGTGGTGCTCGGCCCCATGCCGCCCGAGGCGCCCGAGGCGGAGCACGGCCACAACGCCCTGAGCTGGGGCAAGAAGTATCAGGACTGGTATCTTGGCCAGAAAAAGTATCAGTTCCTGACCGTCGGCCCGCGCGAGGAGGCCGAGATCAAGGAGTTCTTCCTCGGCAAGCAGTGGAAGGAGATGCGCAGCTATGTCCATGAGCAGAGCGCCGTATATCCCCACGTCCACATGAACGTCGAGATCAGCTTTGACCCCAAGATCCTTGAGATCTACGCCCGCGAGGCGCTGGCTAAGATGGGCTGGACGGTTGAGCGCATTGTGCCGTGCGTCTACGACGTGCACGGCGAGTACCGCGGCAAGCTGGTCTTCGTGCTCGGCAACCCCGAAGAGGTGTTCGACATCGCGTGGCTCTATAACCCCGACGTCGTGATCTGCCGCGCGCAGGAGGGCTGGATCTACGACCTGCCCGGCTTCGACCTGTTCAGCAAGGAAAACTACAACAATGTTCTCAACGCCGGCGGCTTCTACACGCTCACCGACGACGAGCTCAAGCAGGTCGCGGCGTTCTGCAAGACGCTGGAAAAGAAAAAGTAAGAGGAGGAAACGGCTATGTATCTCTTCCCTGAGCTTGAAATCCCCGAAAAGAAGCTGCGCGCCGTGCTTGTCGGCTGCGGCGAGCAGGCCACCTGCCTGATGCACGACGCGATCACCTACATCGGCGCGCTGGACGTGGTCGGCGTGTGCGACCTGAACCGGGAGCGCGCGGACTTCGCCGCAAAGCGCTTCGGCCTGACGCGCTCGTATCAGGATCTGGACGAAATGCTTGCCAGCGTGAAGGCGGACGTCGCCTTTGTCATCATGGTCCCCCGCCTTGCCCCCAAGCTGGCGAAAAAGTGCGTGGAGGCCGGGCTGGATGTGTACACGGAAAAGCCCCTCGGCACCGACATTCAGGACCTTTATGAGCTGGAGGCCGCGCTCAAGAAGACCGGCCGCAAGCTCGGCGTTTCCTTCAACAAGCGCTACGGCCTTGCCTACAGCGACATGAAGAAGGCCATCGATTCTGAGGGCTTCGGCCATCCGGCGGTGTTCAACGTCCGCTTCATCGGCGGCTACCGCTCCACCCCCACCGACCTGCTGCGCACCGGCTCGTGCCATTTCTTCGACCTCGGCCGCTACATGATCGGCGAGATCGAGGAGGTCTTTGCCTACAAGTATGAGCAGGCGCCCGGCCAGCACGTGTTCGCCGTGTCCGCGCTGTTCGATAACGGCACGGTCGGCTCCTATACGCTCGGCTCCGTCGGCTCCTGGGCGTGCGGCTACGGCATGGAGGCCGTCGACGTGCGCGGCGACCGCAACATGGTCTGCGCCGACAACGGCCGCGACTTCATGTGGCAGAAGCCCTCGCGCATCCTCAATTCCTACGCCGACGGCGCGTCCAACCAGAACACGCAGGCCGTCGCCGAGCAGGCGGTGCCCGTGGAGATCCTGCGCCCCAACTACAGCAACCCCGGCAAGCTGACCGAGAGCACGTATTTCATCAACGGCAACTTCCAGTGCATCCGCGCGTTCGTCAATGCCATCCTCAAGGGTGAGGAGCCGCCCGTCGGCTTCCACGACGGCATGATGGCGCTCAAGATCGCCATGGCGATCGAGAAGAGCGTGGAGGAAAAGCGCATCGTCAAGATCAGCGAAATTCAGTAACGACCCGCTTCCTTTCACCGCATACACAGGCGTCCGGCCCGCTCCGGACGCCTGCGGTGTGCGGACGGGAGGCTTTTTGCGAAAGGACGAGACTATGAAAGAAATCAAACTCGGCATGATCGGCGCCGCCACCGGCGCGTTTCTGCATCTCGACGCGATGAAGTACATCGGCGGGGTGCCCATCACGCTCAAAACCCTCTGCTACAACCGCAACCGCGCCCGCGCGGAGGAAAAGCAGAAGGAATACGGCTTTGAGAACATCACGGACGACTACCGCACCATGCTCGCCGATCCGGATGTGAACGTCGTGGACATCGTCGGCACGCCGCTGAGCCACACCGCCATGATCCGCGAGGCCATGGAGGCGGGCAAGGACGTGATCTGCGAAAAGCCCCTGACGGGCTATCTTGCCAAGCCTGACGATCCCAAGCCGGTGGGCGAGAAGGTGTCCAAGGCGGAGATGTACCGCTCCGTGCTTGCGGAGATGGACGCCCTGCGCCCCGTCGTGGAGAAGAGCGGACGGCGCTTTTATTACGCTGAAAACTTTGTCTATGCCCCCAGCGTGCAGCGCAGCGCCGAGCTGCTCTGCCGCAAGAAGAGCAAGATATTGATGATGAAGGCGTTCTTCGGCATGAAGGGATCGAGCTCCCCGCTTGCGGGCGACTGGGCCGCCTTTGGCGGCGGCTGCTGGTACCGCAACGGCGTGCACCCGCTCGGCGCGATCCTCTATCTCAAGCAGCGCGAGGGCAGGGCCCGCGGCGAGAACATCTACCCCGTCAGCGTGACGGCGGACATGGGCCGCGTCTCGCAGATCCTGACTGAGGAGGAGCACCGCCACATCAACGCCCGACCCTTCGACGTGGAGGACAACAGCACCGTGACCATCACGTTCTCCGACGGCACCAAGGCGACCATCATCATGTCTGATACGGTCGTGGGCGGCTCGCAGAACACCATCGACATCTTCACCAACGACGGCGCGATGGAGTGCAAGCTGCTCATCTCCGACGAGCTGCGCACCTGCTTCATGGACGATCACGGCATCGAGGATGTGCTCATCTCAGAGCTGAACAAGGAAAAGATCGGCTGGTACAACGCCTTTACGACCGACGCCGTGTCCCGCGGCTATGTCGGCGAGCTGCGCGACTTCCTGACCGCCATCGGTGAGGACCGCAGCGCCGATCTGGATTTCGAGTTTGCCTATCTCGTCATGAAGGTGACCTACGGCGCGTATGTCGCGGCCGAAACGGGAACAAAATTTGTATTCTGAGTCAGACACCTCTGTTCTTCGCTCGAACAGAACACTCTCCAAAGAGCACCGCCCTCCCCTGTTAAGGGAGGGTGGTGCTCTTTTTGCGGCGGAGTGTGACGCGCCTGCGCGGGATTTGCTGCGCTGATAGCCGGAGTGGACGACGCGGGAGCGGATCGGCGCGGGAGCGGATCGGCGCGCAGGCAAGCCGGGGCATATACCGCGGGAGCGGGCTTGACAGAAAGGGACAAAAACGGTACAATTATCCTGAAATATTATGGAAAGCAGGCGGAAACGAATGCGATCGAAGCAAAATATGGTGAAAACGGGAAGCTGGCTGACTGCGGCGGCATGGCTGGCGCTGGCGGTGCTGGGACTGCTGCATTTTGCCGGGATGGGCAGAAAATGGATGGCGCTGCTCTCCGGCGCGGGCATCATTGTGATGCTTTTGCGCGGGGACCGCAAACGGCTGTGGAACGCCCCTTCCCTGCTGCTGCTTGGCTACGCGGCGTGGTCATGGCTGACGATTTTCTGGGCGATGTCCGGTAAGTTCCACCTGCGGGAGGGCTCGAAGATCCTCGTTGCGGTGTTTTTCTTTCTGCTCGTTGCATTGCACAGGCGCATGGACGGCGTGTTCGCGCGGCGCGTGATGAGCGTGATTGCGGGGCTCTCCGCGTTTTTCGCGTTCATGAGCGTGGAGGCGGCGTCCACGGGCGTTTGCAGGACGCTGCTCGGACAGGTGCTGTCGATGAACACGGAGAAGATGGCGTTCTCCAACAGCCGCCTGAGCGGCATTTTCGGCAACTCCAACATCGAGTCGTCGATCTTCGCCATCGGCATCTTCTGTGCCGTCGCGCTGGTATGCGGGGCGGAGGAAAAATGGCAGAAAGGGCTTTGGGCGGCCGCGCTGTCGGTCAGCGCGTTCGCCTTCCTGTTGGTGTTCAGCATGGGCGCGATGCTCTGCTTTGCACTGGCGGTGATCGCTTATCTGATTTTTGCGGGCCGGGGACGCAGCGCGGCGCTGCTGCGCATGGTCGAGGCGGCTGTGCCGGCGTTTGGCGGCGGTATTCTGGCGGGCTGGCTGTTCGGAAACGGGCGGGGCGGTCTGGTTTTTCCGCTGATGCTGGCGTGTGCGGCGGTGACGGCAGCGCTGGAGCTGCTGGCCGCGGAGCGGCTTTCCGCGCCGCTGGAGAGGCACCAGGGGCTGACCTTCGGACTGATCCTTGCCGTGCTGGCCTGTGCGGTGCTCTACGGCGCTGCGGCGCTGCGCATGACGGCGCCGTATACCTTCGGCGGCAGCTTTGAACGCAGCCTGCCGCTCTCGCCGGGAGCGCATACGGTGCAGATCGACGCGGATGAGGGCGTTTATCTCCGCGTCTACACCGTCAATGAGGCACAGGTGATGCTCGGCGGCACAGATGATCTTTTCAACGGTCCGGTTGAGGAGAATATCTCATTCGAGGTGGCGGAGGATGCGGAGCTCTGCTTCTTCTCCTTCTGGACGGACACGGAGCACACCCAGGTGCGCAGCGTGACGGTCGATGGGAATACGGAGCTGCCGCTGCGCTACAAGCTGCTGCCCGACTTCGCGGCCAACCGTATTCAGTGGCTGTCGCTGAGCACCTCGGCGGTCCAGCGGCGGGTGTACCGCGAGGACGCGGTAAAGCTCTGGAAGCGCAGTCCAATTGCCGGAAGCGGCGTCGGCGCGTTTGAGACGGGCATATCCTCCGTGCAGGAGTATCCCTACGAATCCAAATACGTCCACCAGCATTATTTGCAGGTTCTGCTTGAGGACGGCGTGATCGGCCTTGCGCTTTACGCCGGCGCGCTGGCGGCGCTGGTCGCCGTGCTCTGGAAAAAGCGGAAGCAGGATCAGGAGAGCGGCTTTTACTGGCTCTACCCCGCCCTGTGCGCGGAGTTTGTGATGAACGGCGCACAGATGTGCTGGGACGTTTCCATGTCGATGATCATTTTCCTGTGCATGACCTATGCGCTCTACGGCCTGATCGTCGGCGCATTGGCCGAGCCGTTCCAGGAAAAGGCCGCGGCGGCCGAAGAGAGCGGCGCAAAGAAGAAAAAGACAGCGGCGAAGAAGCACGACCTCTCGCTTTCTGCGCGCAATGCGGGCGTCGTCTTTACGGCGGTCGTGCTGGTGACGCTGGCGGGCAATCTGCTGGCGGCGGCGGAAATGGATGCGCCCGCTGATTCGGGCGATGAGTTTTTGCAGCATTTGAGCACGGCGGCAAAGCTGGACCTCTACGAGCACAACGACGCCAAGCTTTCCTATATCATCGGCTCGCTGGAGGTCGGGGACGGCCACCGCGCGCAGGCAGACAAGTATGCCGCGGAGCTCTCGAAGGTGCAGAGCAACAGCATCCCCGTGTATCTGGTGCGCTATTATCTGAGAACAGAGCAGTACGGTGCGGCCATTGATGAGGCCATCCTCGGCGCAGCGTATTCCGCTTCAGACAGCGATACGTGGAAGAACTGCTGCACGCAGCTCGGACAGGCATTCTTCGCTGATGCGGCTGCCTCTCCCCTGCTCTCGCAGCTTGGGGAGCTGATGCCGAAGCTGACCGCCTACCGCGAAGCGCTGGAGAGCCACAACGCGTCCGCACTGCAGCCGGTGGAGCTGGACGAGAGCGCGCAGGCGTTCTTTGATGAGATCGCGGCGCTGGAGGCCTGCGGAGAGGATGAGACGCAGTTCCTCGCCGTGCTGACAGAGTATGCGCAGAGCGGAAACGCCTGAAAACAACAGAAAACAGGATGAAAGCATCCGCGGACATAGGTCCGCGGATGCTTTTTTGTCTCATGTGAGTTTTGTCCGACCTATGTCGTATTTCTGGAAATATGACAGAAGATGAAACAGAAGACCGCGCGCAGGGAAAGCCTTACACTGAAAATAGAACATTTGAGTAAAGGAGGCTCCTTCTTGAAACAGGACATCATTTGTGCCGGCGTTCCGGACGCGCAGGCACTCGGTACGGCAGTGGGCGAATTCCTGCGCACGGTGCGCCCCGAGCGGCAGCGGCTTTACGACTACTACCGGGGAGAACAGGGCGTCAACAAGGGGGAAACGGTGCGCGGACGGCCCGACAACCGCCTGCGTGCGCCCTTCCCCCGCTACATCACCGAGGTGCACACGGGCTACTTCCTCGGCCTGCCACCGACCGTCGCCTACGGCGGCGCGGCGGGAGGGCGCTATACGCAGCTCAGCCGCACGCTGGGGCTGCCGCACCTCTATTTCGACATCGGACGCGATATGAGCATCTGCGGCGCGGGCTTCGTGCTTGTGTGGGTGGAGCGGGCGGGCATCCGCGCCTGCCGCTGCGATCCGTGTGACTGCTTTGTGCTCCGGTCGGGAGAGGCCGGCGCGCCCATGGTGGGCGCGGTGCGATTGTTTGCGGGGACGGAGGGCGGGACGAAGGGCGTCCTTTATACGCCGGAGCGGCTCATTCCCTTTGCGTGGGACGGTGGAGGCGTCACGCTGGGAACGGCGGAGCAGAACCTTCTCCACACCATTCCCCTGCTGCCGTTTTACAACAACTGTCAGGGCTGCGGCGACTTTGAGATGGTCACGGGGCTGGTGGACGCCTACAATATTCTCCTCTCCGGCGCGCTGGACGACATGCAGTCCGTGGCCAATGCCTTCCTCGCGCTCTATGGCATGCAGGGCACGACGCAGGGCGACATCGACAAGGCCAACCGCACCCGTATTCTGGCGCTGAGCGAGGGCGGGCGCGCGGAATTCGTGGTGAAGAACCTCAACCACGAGGCGCTCGGCCAGCTGGAGGTCAATCTGCGCCGCAGCATTCTGCAGCTGTCCATGACGCCCGACCTGTGTGACGAGCACTTCGCGGGCAACAGCTCCGGCGTGGCATTGCAGTATAAGCTATGGGGCATCGAGCAGGTGCGCGCCGCCAAGGAAAGAACCTTTACAGATGGCGTGCGCGCGCTGCTGGCCGTGCTGACGGAGGGCGAGCGCCTGTTCGGCGGCGCGGCCGATCTGACGGGCGGCGAGGTGACGTTCTATAAGAACCTGCCGCAGGACAACGCGGCGCTGGCGGAAACGCTGCTCTCCCTCTCCCCCGTGCTCTCCACGCGGACCATTCTGGAGAATCTGCCGTGGGTGGCGGACGTGCAGGAGGAGCTGCGGCGCAAGGCCGCGGAAACAGAAGAAACGGAATAATGGAAAGGAGTAAGGCATGACAGACGAGGAAAAGAAGGAATTGGAGGAGCTGCGCGCCGAGAAGCACAATCGCGAGCAGACAGAGCGCGCCCGCGCCGCGTTGAGCACGGCAGGCGTGAGCGAAAGCTTTGCCGCCCTGCTCATCGGCGGCGACGATGCGGATACGGACAAACGCGTGCAGGATTTCTGCGCGGCGTATCAGTCTTCGCTGACAAGGGACATCCAGAAGCGGCTGCCCGAGCAGCCGCCTACCATCACCGCGCCGATGCCGCAGCGCCCGAAGCGCGGCATCCAGCGCATTCGATAAGGAGGAGAGCGAATTGAGCTTACAGGGCTTTTATACCACGCAGGGGCTTGCGCTGGCGGCAAAGATCGCGGCGGGAACAAAGCTGACGGTGACCAAGGTCACGGCGGGCAGCGGCACAACGGCGGCGGGCGATAGCATGCTGGCCGGGACAAAGCAGACGCTGACCGTGGGCGGGGCGGAGGCGAGCGGGCAGACCGCCGCCCTCCCCGTGACGCTGGCCGAGGCGAAGGCGGCTGCCTCCTACATGCTTACCGAGCTGGGCGTTTATGCCAGCGACCCCGACGCGGGTGAGATCCTCTATCAGGTGTTCCGCCTTGACGAGGCGCGCGCCATCACGGCGGGCGGCGAGAATGTATACCGCTTCTATCTTCGGGAGACGGCAGGTGCGGCGGGCGTGACAGTGACCTGCTCGAGCGCGGGATTGCTTGTGGACGAGGATCTTGCACCCACGCGCAGCAAGGTGCTGGCGCAAAGCGCGCTGCCGCGTGCGGTGACGGTATCGGCGGAAGAGCTGAGAGCATACATGCTCTCGCTCCCCCGCATGCTGACGGAAAAGCTGACGATCAACGTCACCGGCACGACCACGGACCTCATCTGGATCGAGGGCTTTTACGGGCCGGGCAGCATCGAAATCGCGGGCACGGCGGGCAGCACGAACCTGAACGGCGGCGTTCTGGTGCTCGGCTGCGCGGTGATGGTTTACATCCACCATTGCAACATCCGGCCGAGCAGCGAAAGCACATCGCGCTGTGTCCGGGTGCAGAATTCGTCCGGCTGCGTCTGGCTTACGCAGTGCCAGCTGATCGGAAACGGAAGCTCCCGCGGCTTTGACAGCTCGTATTCCGCGACCGCGCATCTTGAGTACGTTGCCCTGACGAACCATCAGATCGCCGTGCTTGCGGGACAGAGCTCGGTCATCAGCGTTGCCGTGAGCGATGAGACGCAGCCCTCCGGCAACAGCATCGGCGCCTATGTATGGTGGGGCGGGATCATTCTGCTGGCAGCCAAAGCGCCGGAGCTGCTCGGCGGCACGTCCAACGTAAAATCCGGCGGTATCATTGCAAAGGCTGACGGCACGCTGCTGTAAGGAGGGAACGAAATGACGCTGTATCTTTATCAGATCGGAACAAATGTGCCCGTGCTGACCATTGAAAATGTGCTTAGCTACACGGCGGACGCGGTGACGACGGCAGACGGCGCGGTGTACGCGCCGTTGGCGGCGGATTGCGAGCTTTCGGGCAAGGCGGACTGCTCGGAGACGCTGCGCGCGGACCATCGCGAGGAGCATCCCGACGAGGGCACGCGCCTTGACGAGCTGGAGATGCTGGTGGCGGAGCTGCTGTTTGGAGGTGAGGGCGAGTGACGCTGGCAATGAGGCTGCTGCTGCGCGTGGTGCAGCGCCGCGTGAGCGCGGGTGAGACGCTGGAGGCGGTGCTGGCGGACTATCCGAAGCTTTCGCAGGCTGAACGCGAGGCGGTCCGCGCGAGAGTACAGGGGTAAGAGGGGAAATTCCCATCCGGCAAGAGCCGGATGGGAATTTTTTCGGGCTATGTTGCGCCTGAACGAAAAGCTTGTTATACTATAACTATTATTATCATGCTTTTCGCAGAAACTTGGGGGAATGGTGTGTATGTGTGGGATCGCGGGATTTTGCAATTTCTCCGGTGACCGGGTGGAAAATATCGAGCGCATGAAGCGCCGAATGCTGCACCGGGGGCCAGACGCCGGAGGAACCTACCTCTCGGAGGATGGCTGTGTAGCGCTGGGACACCGGCGCCTTTCCATTGTGGACCTGTCTGAAGCAGGTGCGCAGCCTATGACCTCGCACAGCGGACGGTATGTTCTGACCTACAACGGTGAGATTTACAATTACAAAAGGCTGGCGGAAAAACTGCTGTCGGACGGACGGGTGGAGCGCTTTAATGGCACCTCAGACACTGAGGTGCTGCTGGAGGCATTTGAAGCCTACGGGCTGGAGCAGACGCTTGCGCAGTGCAAGGGCATGTTCGCCATTGCACTTTATGATAAACAGGAGCGGGAACTTATTCTGGTGCGTGACCGCGTGGGAGAGAAGCCGCTGTATTACGGAATGGTAAACGGGAGCTTTGTCTTTGCTTCTGAGCTGGGCTGCATTACAGCGCTGGAAGGTTTCCAAAATCCGATTGACCGCCGGGCGCTGAATCTTTACTTTACCTACGGCTATATTCCGGCACCCTGGTCCATTTATGAGGGTATCTATAAACTGGAGCCGGGGACGGTGCTGCGGATTCATGCGCCGTTCCGCGAATGGAAATGCACCGCCTACTGGAGTATGCGGGATGCGGCCAGAAAGGGAGAACAGCAGCCGTTTCCGGGCGATGAGATCGAGGCGGCGGATGAGCTGGAGCGCTTGCTCAAGGCATCAATCGCCGATCAGATGGTAGCGGATGTGCCGGTGGGCGCGTTTCTCTCTGCAGGGATCGACAGCAGCACGGTGGTGGCGTTAATGCAGTCGCTGCATCATGGGAAGGTTCGCAGCTTTACCATCGGCATGGAGGACAAGGACTATAACGAAGCGGTTTACGCCAAGGAAATTGCCCGGCATCTGGGCACGGAGCACACAGAACTCTACATCACCGAGCAGGACGCCAAAGCGGTGATTCCCAAGCTGGGGACGATGTTCGGCGAACCCTTTGCAGATTCCTCGCAGATTCCGACCTATCTGGTGAGCAAAATGACGAGGGAGCACGTTACCGTCTCGCTCAGCGGAGACGGCGGAGACGAGCTGTTCTGCGGATACGGAACATACCGGTCGATTGAGCGCATCTGGAATCAGATAAAAAGCGTGCCGTATGGCCTGAGAGCGCCGGTGAGTGCGCTGGTGCTGCACAGTCCGCTCCGTAGGGTTCCGGCCCTGCGGATTAAGGGAACGCTGCTTGGCGCCAGTGGGCCGGCCGATCTTTATAACCGTTCACATCAAGGTGATCCACGCATTCGGAATATCGGCCTGTGCCGGGAGACACGGCCTTGTGCATGCAGCGAGTACCCGGAATGGTATTTGCGGGAGACGAATCATAATATTATGTTGATGGATATGCTGATGTATCATCCGGATGATATTTTAGTCAAGGTGGACCGGACGGCGATGGCGGTTTCACTGGAAACACGCGTCCCCATGCTCGACCGCGATCTGGTGGAGTTTGCCTGGTCACTGCCCATTGATGAGCTGCGCGGACAGGGCCTTGGGAAAAAAGTTTTGCGGAATGTGCTTTACCGACATGTGCCCAGAGAGCTGATGGAACGGCCCAAAAAGGGCTTCTCGATTCCGCTGGCGAAGTGGCTGCTTGAGCCATCTTTGCGGCAGTGGGCGGAGGCACTGCTTGACCGGGAGCGCATCCGGCGCCAGGGCTTTCTGGACACGGAGATTGTATGCTCGTTGTGGAACGATTTTACGCAGCGGGGCCGGTGGTGCCCGCAAATCTGGTACATCCTGATGTTTCAGGCGTGGCTGGAGGATTGTGCGGTGCAGGCTGTACGCGTGTGAGCAGCGAATAAAGCAAGAACAGAGGGGGCATCCGGTGGGATGCCCCCTCTGTTTAATGGAGCGGCAAAAATCAGTCCTGCTCGGTGAAGATTGCGTCGTAGTCATAGCTTGTATAGAATTCGCGTTCCTGCCGGCAGTATTCCTCGTAGTTCTCTGCGGTCAGCTCACCGTGTCCCTCATGCACCCATTGCAGGATCTGCGAGTTGACCCATTCCCCGTAGTGGTTTGCATCCTTATAATTATCGAAATTGCAGATGACGTCGGTATCCAGAAAGAAGGAAAAGAGGCGGATGTTTTCGTAGGGCAGCATGAGCTCGATGGCGTATTTTTCCGCGTCGAGATATTGCCCCAAATTACCGTACTGATGAACGCTGTCCCAAAAAAGGATGCTGTAGGGCGTAAAGAACAGATAGAACTCCGTATCAGGATAGGCGGCGGCCAGCGTTGTGATGTTCTGTGTGACGGTTTCATAGACGGTTTCCCGGTCAGCATCGGAGAACGATATCGTTGTTGAAGCCTTTTGCGGACGGGAATAACCTGAAAGGAGCGCTTCTTTGCCGAAGGTGCGGCCGGCCATCCAGTTATTATAGGCGTCAAAGGTCGTGGTTTTGCTGCCGCCTCGTGTATAGGAGATGGTATAAATAGTTTCGTTGAATAAAACAGACTTGTTAAAGAGGTATTTGACGTCGTTGTACGGCTTGCCGTCGTAGAGGTAATCCGGATAAAAGTCTGCCTCGTACCGTGACCAGTCTGCCGGATTCATAAGCATGCCGTAGTCCAGCCCGCGCACGACCATGCGGGTATGCGGATGCGTTTTGAGCGCGCGTGTCAGGTTTTCATTGATCTCCTTGTAGCCGCCTCCGGAAAAAGGCACCTTGATCGCGTTTGTGCCGAAGAGTGCGTCCAGCTCTGAAGTCTTGAAATTCTGCGTCATTGAGGTGCCGGTGATGATGGCGTCGTAGTCAAAGTGCTTCCCGATGCCGTCGTTCTGGTAGCGCTCGTTGTAAATGCGGTATTGCAGCGCTTTAAGCGGCTTGTGGTAGTGAAAATACGGATCGACCACAGCTGTCAGGCCGCCGAGAAGCGTCAGCAGGCCGAGAAACAGCGATAGAAAGGTGAAAAAGCAAGCCTTGTTTGATGGTTTCCTCATGCTCCGGCCTCCTTAGAAGTTAAAGTACAGGAACGTACTGATGCCGCTGAAGCTGAATACGCACCAGACCAGCAGCACTGCCGCGGTAAGCGCCTTTCCAAAGGAGGGGCGGAACGTCTCCGTTTTTTCATAGGCATTGCGTGCGCCCAGAACCATAAGAAGGGCGGTGACGAAGAAAGCGGCCAGCTGGAAGTAGGGATAGACAGACTGGATGGGCGTTTTAGTAACGAAATAGTTGATCTCCACCAGCTTGAAGCAGTTTAGAATCTCGCTTTGAATGGGACCGAAGTTCATGCGGGCAATGCGGTTGAGCAGCCGCAGCGCCGCGGCAAAGGAATCCGCACGGAAAAAGACCCACATGACGTTGACGAAGGAAAAGGTGAGAATCCAGTTGAGCGCCGGATGCAGGCGGTCGAAAAAGCCGCGGAAGCGCCGGGTTACGACGGAAAACAGCCCGTGGCAGAGGCCCCAGAACACGAACGTCCAGCCTGCGCCGTGCCAGAAGCCGCTGAGCAGAAAGACGATGAGGATATTCCGGTAGGTGCGCGCCTCTCCCCTGCGGCTGCCGCCGAGGGGAATATAGACGTAACGGGTGAAAAAGCGCGTGAGCGTCATGTGCCAGCGGTCCCAGAATTCCGTGATGGTCAGCGCTTTGTAGGGGGAATTGAAGTTGACGGGCAGGTCGATGTTCATCATCCTGCCGATGCCGATGGCCATGTCGCAGTAGCCGGAAAAGTCAAAGTAGATTTGCAGCGTGTAGCCGAGCATGGTCAGGATGGCGTTGGTGGCATCGAGACTGTCCACATTGGCGTAGCCCCAGTTGACCGCGTTGCCGAATGTGTCCGCCAGCAGAACCTTTTTTGCCATGCCGAGGGCGAAAAGGTAGATGCCGGGGGCCAGATTATCCCAGTTCAGATGCTTTTTGCTCTCGTCCCGGAGCTGGGGAATCAGCTCATCATGGGTGACGATGGGACCGGCAATGAGCTGCGGAAAATACGTGACAAAGCAGGCGTAGGAAAGGAAATCGCACGCGCCGACCTCCCCGCGGTAAGCGTCCACCAGAAAGGAGAGCTGCTGGAACGTGAAAAAGCTGATACCCAGCGGCAGCAGAATGCCAAGCAGGGGAAGCTGCGTGTGAAAGACGCGGTTGATGTTGAGCAGGAAGAAGTCCGTATACTTATAGTAGAACAACACGCCGAGGTTGAGCGCCAGCCCGGTAAGCAGAACCGCCTTCCGCGCGGCGGAGGAGGACAGGCGCTGGAAGAGACGGTAAACGCCGTAGTTGACGCAGACGCTTGATAGAATAATGAAGAGGTATTTGAGGTTAAAGTAGGCGTAGAACCATAGGGACATCCCCAGCAGAAAGAGCTCCGCCAGACGGTATTTTCGAAAATGATTCAGCCCGAAATAGCCGGTCAGGCATACCGGCAGAAAGAAGAGAACGAATACATAGGAGTTGAAGAGCATGTGCGCTTCCTCGCTTTTTCTTCAATGTGGACAGGGTTATTGTGTTTCACACAAAGTGTGAAACACAGCAGGGCGCCCTGCTGGAAAATTTTTCTGCGGGGGAAACCTTCCGCCTGTACGGAGGAGGACTCAGAGGTACACTTCCGAGATGAAATCGATCTCCATGCGGCCGGGCACAGAATTGGGCGCGGCAGCGTACAGAGAGCGTGCGCGGGCGATCAGCTCGTCCGGCATCACGATGACGAGAACGCAGCGGAAATTGCGGCGCCGGAGGCGTTCATAGTTGACTCCGGCGGATTCCAGATGCTGTAAAACGGACTGGACGGAGGCGAGCGAGGACATGCGCCGCCAGTACTTTACCTCGTAAATGATGTCGATATTATCGCGCTCCGATACGGCGATGGCGTCATAGCTGAAGCGGTCGAGGCGGATGTTGCGTTCGAGCCGGTAATAATCCAGCGCGCCCGAACGACGGAGAAAGGCGAAGTAACGGCCTTCGATCTCAAGGTATTTTCGGGCGGCAGATACGGTGGATCTGGCGGATGCGGCAGTCTTGGAGGACGCATCCGGTTTGGAGGGAACAGCAGGTTCGGGAGGCGCGGCTTTGACCGTGTCTGCCGCCTTTGATTCCGGTTCGGAGGGAGCCGCCTCCGGCTGAGGCGGCGGGGACGGCGCGTTTTCTTGCGCGGGTGCGTTGACCTCTTCGGCCTCCTCAGCCTCACTCACCGCCTTTTCCAGAACCTCGGAGCTGCTCATCTGTTTATTTTTCAGCTCACGGGAAAGGCGGTCGGCCTTGATCGCTCTGTCCAGATCGTCCTGCACGGGAGCCCAGCCGATGATGCCCCTGTAGAGCAGAGCGATTCCGCCTGCAAGCGAGACGATGCATAGAACGGGAAACAGCGTTTCCAGCTGAGACATCAGCGCGTCATACTGCTGGAGCTGGTGGAGAGAAAAATCCGAGAGCCTTGCATATTCCGCCCGCGTGAGGAGCAAAAAGTCAGTTCGTGTGAAAAAGTAGAGCAGGACAAGCGGAAGGGCCAGAAGAATCAATCCCAGCGAAACGAGAAACTTATGTAAACTACCGTATTCCGGCTTGTTCATTCGCAGATCCCCCTTCCCTGCCGGTTTGTTTTCAAAACCGCAAACCGGCTTACACCAGCGCGAAGCCAGCGGCCTTCTTGCCCGCGTGCGCAAGCGCGGCGGTCACATCGGCGACCGCGCCCATGTGGCTTTGATCCACGCGTTCGGCCAGCACCACCGCGCCGCACTCTGCCGCTGCCTGCGCCGTCTCCGGATTATGGGCGGCGTCGAGCACCGTGCGGACGGTGAAGCCCGCGGCGGTGAGCGGTTCGGTCAGCGCGGAGAGATCCGTTTTCTCCGAAAGCGTGGAGAGCACAAGCAGCGTGCCGCCATCCGGACAGAGCGAGCGGACCTGACTGACCAGAAACGCGCCGGAGAGCGCCGCGTCCGTCCAGCTGCGCTCGGCGATGAGGCGGTTGGCGAAGCGGTCCATCACGCCGCGGGGCAGCCGAACCGAACCGAGGAACGGCAGGGACGCAAGGCGCTCGAGCTGGTAGCTGCTGGAAATGCGCGTGCCGAACACGGACAGGCAGCAGCCGGCGAAGCAGCCGAGCACCAGCCCCAGAACTGCGCCGAGCAGCGCATACTTCACGGCGGACTTGACGAGCGCGGAGGCGGCAAAGCCCGCCTCACGCTGCGGCTCGGTCAGGCCGTCGAGCTGCGTTTGCAGCTCCTCAATCCGGGTTTCCAGCGAGAGGATCTCATCGTCGAGGGAGGTGTGCTTGCTGATGAGCGCATCATCCACGGTGTTCTGCGTGGAGCGGCTGACGAGTGAGAGCGTGTTGGCGTAGGAGCTGGCGGAGACGACGCTCTGCATGCGCTGGAAATAGCCGTACACCGCGTCGGCCAGCTCCTCGGCGTCGGCCGCCGTCGCGCCCTTGACGCTGATCGAGCACAGCCCGCCGTCGGCACCGGTGACGGTGATGAGCTCGGCGAGATACTTATTGAGCGTGTCCGCATAGCGGGCAAGGCCGAGGTCGCGCGCGTAGTCGACGCCCTGCCAGAGCACCATGTACTGGCTGCGGACGGTCTGCACCAGATAGTCCGCGGAGGTCTGATACTGCGAGACGCCCTGTACCGCGCCGTTCTCGCTGATGCCGGTGAAGGCAAGGACGATGCGCGTCGTGTACACATCGTAGGGATCAATGGCCATCAGAAGGCTGTCCGCGGCATACTCCTGCTTGGACGAGAGGCTTTCCTCGTTGGCGGCAAGCTCCTCCTCCAGCTTTTCCTTTTCCAGCGTGTAGCTCTCCAGCGCGTCCTGATAGCGCTGCTCGATGGCCTCCGGGGCATTTTCGGGGTTTTTAGCCTGCCGGAGCAGGCGGAAGCTCTGAATGCCCGCCAGCAGAAGGGCAAAGACCAGCGCGGCGGCGCACAGGCGCTTCCAGCCGCGGACGATCCGGGCAAGGATCTCGGTCATGGTGATCGTTTCTTCCATCATGGTGTTCCTACTCTTTCTCTTTATTCGTTCGGCGTTTGTCAGCGGTTATCGTACATGCGGTGATAATAGTTCCGGTACTCGCCGGAGAGGATCGGCTCCCACCAGGCGCGGTTTTCCAGATACCAGGCGATGCACGAGCGAATGCCGTCTGCAAAGCGCGTCTCCGGCTGCCAGCCCAGCTCCCGGCGGATCTTGGCCGGATCGATGGCGTAGCGCAGATCGTGCCCCTTGCGGTCGGTCACGTAAGTGATGAGGCTCTCGGGCTTGCCGAGCGCGCGGCAGATCAGGCGCACGATGTCGATGTTTCGCATCTCGTTGTGTCCGCCGACGTTGTAGACCTCCCCCACTGTGCCGCGGCGCACGATCAGATCAATGGCGCGGCAGTGATCCTCAACGTAGAGCCAGTCGCGCACGTTCAGTCCCTCGCCGTACACCGGCAGGGGCTTGTCGTTGAGAGCGTTGAGGATCATCAGCGGGATGAGCTTTTCGGGGAACTGGTATGGCCCATAGTTGTTCGAGCAGCGCGAGACCGTCACCGGCAGGCCGTAGGTGCGGTGATAGGCCAGCGCCAGCAGGTCGGCCGAGGCCTTGGAGCTGCTGTAGGGACTGCTGGTGTGGATGGGGGTCTCCTCGGTGAAGAGCAAGTCGGGCCGGTCGAGCGGCAAATCGCCGTAGACCTCGTCCGTGGAGACCTGATGGAAGCGCTGCACGCCGAACTCCCGACAGACGTCCATAAGCGTGCCCGTGCCGAGGATGTTGGTGCGCAGGAACAGTCCGGGGTCCTCGATGGAGCGGTCGACATGGCTCTCGGCGGCGAAATTGACCACCGCGCCGGGGCGTTCCTCGGCGAAGAGGGCACGCATGGCCTCACGGTCGCAGATGTCCGCCTGCACAAAGCGGAATTCCGGTACATCGGAAAGCGGCACAAGCGTGGAATAGTTGCCCGCGTAGGTCAGCTTGTCCACGCAGACGATGCGCTCCTCCGGATGGGTCTTGCGCAGATAATAGATGTAGTTCGCGCCGATGAAGCCGGCGCCGCCGGTGACAAGGATCGTCATGCCTGCCCCTCCTGTGTGAGTGAAATCAGATACTGGCCGTAGTCTGTCATTTTCAGGCCCTCGCCGATGGCACGCAGCTGCTCGATCGTGATGAAGCCGCGCCGCCATGCGATCTCCTCGATGCAGGAGACGTAGAAGCCCTGCCGCTCCTGAATCGCCTCGACAAATTCGGCGGCCTTGAGGATGCCGGACGGCGTGCCGGTGTCCAGCCACGCCATGCCGCGCCCGAGGGGCAGCACGTTCAGCTCGCCCAGCGCCAGATAGGCGTTGTTGACCGAGGTGATCTCAATTTCGCCGCGCGCGGAGGGCTTGACCTGCTTGGCAATCTCCACCACGCGGTTATCGTAGAAGTAAAGCCCCGGCACGGCGTATTTGGATTTCGGCTTTTCCGGCTTCTCCTCGATGGAGAGCACACGGCCCTGCGCGTCAAATTCCACCACGCCGAACGCGCGGGGGTCCTTGACCGGATAGCCGAAAATGGTCGCGCCGGTGGTGCGCGCCGTGGCTCTGCGCAGCGTCGCGGTCATGTCCTGCCCGTAGAAAACATTGTCACCGAGGATCAGGCAGACATTGTCCTTCCCGATGAAATCCTCACCCAGAATAAAGGCGTCCGCGAGGCCGCGCGGGGTCTCCTGCACCTTGTAGGTCAGGGAAATGCCGATCTGGCTGCCGTCGTGAAGCAGCGCCTCATAGGTGCCGATGTCCTGCGGCGTGGAGATGATGAGGATATCGCGGATGCCCGCCAGCAGCAGGATGGAGAGCGGGTAGTAGATCATGGGCTTATCGTAGATGGGCAGCATCTGCTTGGATACGGCCTTGGTCATGGGGTAGAGCCGTGTGCCCTTGCCCCCGGCGAGAATGATGCCTTTCATGGTAAATTCCTCCCTGTTCGTGTTTGAGCGGGTCAGCGTGAGAGAATGCAGTCGCAGATGCGGTCCGCGTCCTCGACGGTCAGATCCGCGTAAAGCGGCAGCGTCAGCACGCAGCGGGCGATGTGCTCGGCGACGGGCGTGGGCTGGATGGGAAAGCGGCCGGCGTACGCCGCGCAGGTAGAGGTGAGCGGGTAGAAATACTTGCGCGCGTAGATCCGGTGCTCTGCCAGACGCGCGGCCGCCTCGTCCCGGTTCAGGGCAAAGCCATCGAAGATCACGGGAAAATAGGCGTAGTTCGACGTGACGTCCGCCTGCTCGGGACGCAGCGTAAGGCCCGGCACGCCGGAGAGGCGCTGCCGGTAGTGTTCTGCGGTGAGGCGGCGCTTTTCGATCTCACCGGTGAGGTGACGGAGGTTGCAAAGGCCCATAGCGGCCTGAAATTCGTTCATTTTGGCGTTGCCCGCGAGGCAGGTGATGGTCTCCGGACCGGTCAGGCCGAAGTTCTTTCCGGCGTCCAGCCGCGCGGTGAGCGCGCCGTCGGCATAGCACACCGCGCCGCCCTCGATCGTGTGGAACACCTTGGTGGCGTGGAAGCTGAACATGGACGCGTCGCCGAACGAGGCGGCGCTCACACCGCCGCGCGTCACACCGAAGGCGTGTGCCGCGTCGTACACCACCTTCAGCCCGTGCCGGCGCGCGATCGCGCCGATCGCGTCCACGTCGCAGAGCGTGCCGTACACGTGGACGGGCACGATGGCGCAGGTTTTGTCCGTGATGAGCGGCTCGATCTTTGCCGGATCGAGCGTGCAGGTGACGGGATCGACGTCGCAGAACACCGGCGTCAGGCCGCAGCGGACGATGGCCTGCGTGGTGGAGGCGAAGGTGAATGGCGTGGTGATGACCTCGCCGCCCGCGGGCAGGCCGAGCGCGGCAAGCGCGCCCTCCAGCGCCAGATGGCCGTTGGTGTAGAGCGTGACGTGAGGGACGCCGAGGTATGCCTCCAGCTCCGCCTGAAGGCGGCGGTGCTTTTCGCCGCTGTTGGTCAGCCAACGGCTGTCCCAGAGATCCCGGATCTCCGCGCAGTATTCCTCATAGGAGGGCATGGACGAGCGGGTGACGTTGATGGTGTGTTCCATGGAAGGTTCCTTTCTGCCGCACGGGCGGCGGTGATGAAGCCTATGGCTGCCGTTTGATGCGCAGGGATACGAACACCTTGTCTCCGTTCCGGTCGTAAAAGTAGGCGTTGTCGTATCCGGCAAAGGTCGTTGCGCGCAGAAGATCATAAAATTCCCGGAATGTGCCGACACGGTCAAGGTCCAGCGCGCACAGACGGTCAAAGTCAGCCTTGTACTGGATATTCCCCTCAGTGTGCATAGGCGTGCTCTGGTAGTTTCCGGTCACGAGCGCGTCCAGATAGCGCTCGAGCAGCTGTAGTTCCAATTGCTGAATTTTGGCATATACGTCGTAGGAGGTGTCGGATTCCAAAATTTCAACCGGCTGCTGAACAATGATCGGGCCGTGATCCAGCTCGGTGTCCATCTCATGAATGGTAACACCGGCAGGCAGCTTATTGAGGATGCTGTGCACCTGCGGAAACCAGCCCCGGTTATAGGGGTTGTAGCCGGGGTGGACATTGATGCAGCGGTGGGTGCAGACCAGCTTTTCCGGGAAAATCTGTTTGCTGTGCAGAGAAAAGAAAACATCGTACTGCGAAAAGAACGCCTCCGGCTGCTCCGACAGCCGAATCGGGCAGATACCGGCGTCGCCGGATAAATCGCGGAAAAGCGCCTGGCTGGCAGGAGAATGATAAAAGTCAAAGCGGTGGGGAGAGCGAGCCGCCAGATGCTTAAAATTCTCATAAAGATAACGGTTGTCTGTTAATACAAATACGTTCATGGAATGGGTCCCCCTTATCGTAATCCTTTGCCTCAGCGATGGAAAAGACGGGCGGCATACGGGCGAAGAATGTTCCAGGTGTATTGCAGGCTTTCGAGCCGCAGAAGAACTGCGCCGCCGACGTAAATCACGACGCCCGCCGCAATCTGAAGCACGAATCTCCCCCAGACGCCGAGCGATAGAGAGCCGAGGGCGGACACCGCGAGGAACATCACGAACGCGAGCGAAAGGGCGGGAAAAATATCCCGCATCTGCTCGGAAAACGAGTAGCCGACGATCTTTTTGTTGGGAAAGGCGTTGAGAAACAGGCTCAGCAGAGAGGTCACGGCGGAGCCCCACAGGATAGCAAGAACAGAGTCAAAGCAGAATACTGTGACCATGAGCGCGGCAAGGCCGATGATTTTTTTGATGACCTCCAGCTGGAGAAAGACATCGCTGCGGCCCAGCGCCTTGATGGCCTGCAGGTTCGCTACGGAGATGGGCAGGGCAAGGTAGATCAGGCAGGAGAGCTGCAAAAAGGGTACGCAGGGCAGCCATTTTTCGGTCAGCAGGATCGTCACGACCGGTTCGGCCACGGCGGCAAGACCCGCTATCATGGGAAAGAGCACAAAGCAGCTCACCTGCACCGAGCGGCGCATCATCTGCTTACAGCGCTCCCGGTTCGACTGCTCGCCGGCAAGGGCGGGGAGCATGACGCTTTGAACGGAATCGTTGATGCTGCTGATGAGCTTATTGGGCAGCATCTGTCCCTTGTCGTAATAGGCCAGCATCGTGGACGTATACTTTTTGCCGATGACGAGGCCTGTAAGATCGTTATAGAAGGTGTTGAGCAGGGCGGAAACGAGAAGCTTCCAGCCGTAGGAGAAAAGCACGCGGACACGTGCCCAGTCGATGACGGCCCGGGGCCGCCAGCGCAAGCGGAGGTAGAGCACGACGCAGGTGCTTACACTGCCCACGAGCTGCTGCGCGACCAGCGCCCAGACGCCGGCGCCGAGCGCGGCCAGAATGACGCCTGCGGCACCGCCGCAGAGCGAGGCGGAGAGCGTGAGGGTAAAGATCGTTTTGAAGTCCATCTCCCGCCGCAGCTTCGCCGTCTGCACACCCTGCAGACTGTTGGAGAAAAGCACCAGACTCAGCGCCCGCAGGGGCTGCACCAGACCAAGCGAGTCATAAAAGCCCGCAATAGCCGGTGCGGTGAACCAGAGCAGGACATACAGCGCCGCGGAGATCATCAGGCTGACATGGAGCACGGAGGAATAGTCCTCCTCCGTCACGTCGGGATTCTGAATGAGCGAGGTGTTGAAGCCGCTTTGCACGAACTGATTGGCAAGGTTGGTGAAGATCACCATGATGGCAAGCGTGCCGTAATCCTCCGGCAGCAGCAGGCGGGCCAGAATGATATTGATGACCAGTCCGACACCCTGAGAGCCGCAGCGCTCCAAAAAGGCCCAGACAAGGGAGGAAAAAACTTTTTTCTGGATTCCGCCGTTATTGGACATGGGGTCGCTCCTTTTGCGATGATCTTTGCAGGTGTTTTTGGATTTTCCGCATGGGATAGCCCAGCAGATAAGCGGTGGTCTCCCGGCGAACGGCAGGTCCGGCGCTTTGCCAGAGATAGGCCATGCCGGTGCGGGTAAAGCCCGGTTCCCGCCGCAGCAGACCCGTCAGATACCGCTCGACAGGATAAAGCTTGCGGGAGGAGTAGTCGATTCTGCCCTGAAAATATCCCTCCAGCGCGACAAGCTGGCGCATGGTGGCAAGCAGACTGTCCGCCTGATGGGCCGCGGCCTGTGAAGCGGCGCTGGTACCGCCCTTCTTGATAACGCGGCGGTAAGCGCTCATACAGTCGGGCGAGAGAAAAATATCTCCCCGCAGCAGAAGAAGAGAAAAAATGGTCAGGTCACCGACCAACGGATGGGCGGTGCGGATAATGGAATAATCACCGCCGTCCTGATAGATGTTGCGGTATAGGAGCGTGGCGGTTTGAAACGTGAAGCCCTCCCGGAGAAAGTCTGCAAGCGTATAGCGCTGTCCGCCGTCGGGAAAAGGAGGCTGCGGCTTCAGCGGAACGCCAGCCTCGTCGACCACCTCGCAGGCGTGGGCGCAGCCGATGTACTCCGGATGCGCGTCCAGAAAATCCGCCTGCTTTTGCAGCTTGTGGGGATCGGTCCAGTAATCGTCGGTTTCCAGCGTGATGATGTATGTACCGCTGGCGCGCGTAATCAGATCATAAAAGTTGCTTGTGCCGCCCATATTTTTTTCCCGGTAGAGCATTTGAAATACGCCGGGATGCTCGGCTTCATACGCTTGCAGGACCGTGCGGGAATTGTCCGGCGAGCAGTCCTCCCCCACCAGAATTTCAATGGGGAAGTCCACCTCCTGCATGAGGATACTGTCCAGCGCCTGCCGAATGTAGGGCGCGTGGTTGTAGCAGGGGCAGATTATGGAGATGCGGGGTGTGCATTCAGACATGAGATCCTCCTGATTTCTCTTCCTCTTTTCGCTGCAACAGCAGCCAGGATGCCAGAAACATCGCGTTCGGTGTCTTCTGCAAAAAGGGCTCTTTTAACTCCGCAATCATCAGAAATAGTAAAAATAGGCCCGCCGCACGCTTTGTAAAACGATCCCGAATTCGGAACCGTTCATAGGCCAGGAAGCCATAGGCCCACAGGTAATAAAGTACAGCGCCTACCATGCCCAGTGCCATATAATAACGGACATAGCCGACATCGCTGAACGTACTGATCCCATGAACGGTCGTTCCCGTCATGATACCGGTTCCCCAAAAGGTTTCTTCCGTCAGTGGTGGGATTCCCATATCAACTAAGATTTGTACGGTAGAACCCTCTCCAACGCCTTTGATAAATATTTCTCCAACCCAGCGGATGGTTGTCTGCTTCAAATAACTGTCAGGGGCGAAAAGAACATATGCAGCGAGAGCCAGAAGTCCCAGCACTCCAAAACAGATCAGCCTTACAGCAAAGCCTGTGCTCTGCACCAGCAGATGAAAAAGCAGAAGAACCAGCAGAGCAAGTCCCATATAAAGGCCTGTTCGTCCCACGAACATCAGCGATAGTAAAAACACGAAGTATAGGAGAAGATAGCACACCTTTCGAGTTTTCCATGCGAAATAAAAACAGAGTGCGCAGCCAATGAATAAAATCCAGGAGCCGGTGGCTCCGGCGGCGCCCAGCATTCCGACACGGGTTCCGCTTGCCATGCCTGCCTCCAGCCGGCCGTCGCTGTCCGGAACAAAATGATAGTAAATAAACATCCGAAACGCGCCGGAAAAACGGGACAAAACCGCAACGATGGCCTGTGTGGTCAGCACAGCAAGCTGTACGTGCAGAAATTCCTCTGCGCTGTCAAAGACCCATGTGAGCAACAGGGGAAACACGATTAAAAAAAGGCACTGCCCCAGAAGCTGCGTGACGGTAAAAGCTTGGTTTCCTTCTATTGCCGCGTTATAGGCCCTTGTGTGCTGAATGTAGACCCCATAAGCGAAGAGTGCGGCTGTCCATCCGACAAGCGGAATCAGCTCCCGACGGAACGGTAGTCCACGCGGAACGCCTTTCCAGCCGATGAAAAGCAGCATTGCCACAAAGACGATTTTGCGGAGGGTAAGTGCTCCGCCAAGCCGAATATCAAATTCCAGCCCGAACAGGAGCAGGTACAAAAAGATCTCTCTCCAAAGGCTGATATCCGCTGAGGCAGGTTTTAACGGATTGGCCCGATATGGATTGAGAACGATTCTGGTCATATGGGTGTCTCCTTCTTTAAGCGTTCCATGCGAAAACGTCTCCTTACAAGCGAACCGGTATGTATCGAGGTGCTGCTTTATTCTCCTCTGTTCGGACCGATGCCGCTGACATCGATCCATTCGCCCAGCCGGAGCAGCGAAAAACGGACATAGCTGCTCCTTTTCAGCAGATTTTTCAATGAGCGATAGATGCTTGCCATAGTTTATCTCTCCTGTAACCGCTGCTCGAGGTAGCGATAAAATTGATCGCCGATGCAGACGGTATCGTGCGTTTCACGGATCGCGCGGGCACGGCGGCCCAGCTGTTCACAGAGGCCGTCATCCTCCAGCAGCGCACAGATGCGCCTGGCGATGGCCTCCACGTCATGAACCGGCACCAGAAAGCCGTTCTCGCCGGAGTCGATCAGGTCGGACGGGCCGAAATCGCAGTCGGTGGAGACGCAGGCACAGCCGCTGGCCATTGCTTCCAGCAGGACGTTGGGCATGCCCTCTGACCGGCTGGTCATCACGAAGATCTTGTGGCAGGCATACTCCTGCAGAACGGTCTGCGAGCGGCCGCGGAACGATACGGACTCCGAAAGGCCAAGGTCCTGCGCCAGACGCTCCAGATTCTGCCGCTCAGCGCCGTCGCCAAACAGATCCAGATGCGCCTGCGGGTGCCGCTTCACCACAAGGGCAAGGGCACGGAGCAGATCGTCGAAGCACTTGCCCGCATCCATGCGCCCCACGGCGCAAAGGCCGGAGCGCTGTGCCCAAGGCAGCTCGGCCGTCTGAAACTGCGCCGCGTCGATCATGTTGTGCAGGACAATGGACCTGCGCTGCGTCGCTTTGGGAAAAAGCGCCTGCACGCCGGCGGTTTGGAAAATAAAACCGTCGCAGAGCATGGAAACCGGCTTACGAATAGAACTCCGGATGCCCTTTGGCTGGCTGTATGGATTAGCACGCTCCGAGCCAATAATACGGTATCCCTGAAGACCGCGTGCCAGCCATGCGCGCAGCTGGTACTCAGTGGAAAAACACAGCACCACATCCGGACGGAAGGCGGAAAAGGTTCGCCGGATGGTGCGGAGCGCGCGCAGGTTATTCCGCACGGCGTCTATGCAGCCGCTGCTGTTTTTGGCAATGTTCATCGGAACATACCGGACGGAGGACGCAAGCGGATAAAAGGAAGCCTCGCCGTTCATTGTAACGATCTCCACTGCGTTCCCATGCTCTGCCATGCTGTTGGCCAGTAAGGAGATCATGCGCTCGGCACCGCCGAAGTGCATACTGTAATAAAAAAAGAGAATCCGCATAGTGTTTTCGACTGCCGTACAGACAGTTACTCCTATTATTGGGGTAAGTCTTCCCTGCGAAATTCATACGCACTGGAAAGATCGATCCAATCACCCATCCTCCGCTCCCATTCGTCTGGGTAAAAGCGGCCAAGGCCGCCGCCCGGCGAAAAGGTCAACTCTGAAAAATAAATTTGCTCGTTGATACAGAACAAATCTACACGGACGAATGGAATGCCTGCAGAAAGGCTTTTTGCGATCTCTACCATACGCGCCCATTCTCGCGGCTTTTCAAGGGTAAACGGGAACTGCTCATGGTCCTTTCGGTAAAATTCTGCGGGCGTCCAATCCAGATTTTTAAAGGAAAGCTGGTCTCGTTTTACGCCATCCACCATATTGGCAAAGCCCAGATAAAAAAACTTGGGCTCTCCATTAAAGCAATAAAACTTATAGTCAACAAGCCCCTGCGCCGTACTGGCGCTGGAATTTGTATCCTCCATATATTGCTCGGCAAAAATGCAGGGTTCGATGTTCTTATAAGGCCATTCACGACTGCTCCAGAAATAATTCCTACCTAACGCTTCATTCATTTTTTTCCGAACCGCAGCCCGATCAAGCGTTCGCTTATCTGTGCACACGACCACGGAACCGCAGTCATGGTTGCACTTGAGCACAAACTGCTCGGGCAGCGCATCAAAGTCGATCTCGTCGGCGCTCTGCCACGGTCCGCCGAGAACCGGTATGATATGCGCCCATCCGATCTTCTCCGCAACATAAGCCTTGGCCGCATACTTGTCCGCCATGATCGTATATAGAGGATTACGGTTATGAAGTTTGAGCCATTGGAGCTTTTCATTAAAGCCTTTCGGCGTCTTCAGATCAAGTGAATAGCCCATTTCCTTCGGCGACCATCTCAACTTCAGGAATACTTCGTCTGATACCCAGTCCAGCAGCCGCATGGCAGAAAGTTTTGCGAAAATTGCCCGCGGATAGGCAGAATACCATTTAATTGCAGCAAAACTCATTTCCTATTACACTCCTGATCCAGTATTTTCATCAAATGTGCGCGATAGCGTTCCGCTGCACTGAAAGTGCAGAACCCTCCAGAATCGCACTGAAACGCTGTGCGCAAACATCATAGGAAAACTCCTGTGCACGGGCCGCTGCCTTCGCTCCGTATGCGGCGCGAAGTTCGGGATCTTTCAAGTAACAATCGATAGCCTGTGCCAGAACTTCTTCCTCCGGCAGGATCTTTGTGCTGTAGTCCGGCGTCTGCGTCAGACGGGGAACAAGAATGCCGTATTCCGCCTGTTCGATCTCTGCGGCAACAGTCTCATACGACTTTTTAGACAAAATTTCTCGCGGACCAGTCGGGCAATCTGCCGCAACCACCGGTACACCGCAGGCCATGGCTTCCGCCAGCGCATTAGGAAAGCCCTCGCGAACAGAAGAAAGCACGTAAACGTCTGCGTGCGCTGTATAGGCGTGGGGATTACTGCAAAAATCTGCAAAACGCACCGTATCCTCCAGTCCAAGACGGCGGGTCAACGCTTGAAGGCTGGCTTTATTGTCCTGATAATCGGCTCCGACAATTGTCAGTTGAATATCCGGATAGTCTTTCCTCAGCAAAGATACCGCTTTGATAAGATGCCAGTAGCCCTTTTCCGGACGACAGGCGCCAACCGAAACGAGTTTCGGCATTTTTCCGTCGTCATAGCCCTCTGGCAGTTCCTCATGTGCGTGCGAGGAGATCTGTGCGCAGTCATAGCCGTTGTAGAGCACCTCCGTCTTTTCTGCAATAGCGGGTATCTTTTCACGCAGCAACGCTTCAATGCCGTGAGATACGCAGATTACTTTATCCGCTCGGCGGAACAGCAACCTAAATAGTCGGTTTTTCACTATGCGTTCCGCCGTTGCGTAGCCACGGATAGAGGGCAACATCCGGATTCCTTTTTCTTTGCACAGCAGACTGATGAGATTTGGCCCTAAGCCGAAGCTCACACAGGCGATGGGCTGGTACTGCCTGAGAAAACGACGCAGATGATGACATCGAATCAAAGTGCCTTTGATTTTCTGGATATAGGAAGACGTGTATTGCGTTTTTATGTTCATATCCAAAATAGTGCCAAAAACCGGGTAGTTAATCACCTCTCCGTTCAGAAGAACGACGTAAACTTCATATTTTTCGCAGAGCATGGCGCTTAGCCGGGAGACGAATGTCTCCTGTCCGCCAAAATCCATCACAGGTAAAAAAAGGAAAACCGCCTTTTTCATAAACGGCACACCCTCTCTAACAGATAATAACCCGCATATATTATTTTGCTGGAGGTGAAAACAGCGTGATAACGAGGAGCCTCTGTACCTCCAAAGCCCTTTTTAAATGCGTTGATTGCTGCAAGGGCTGGATCGGTGGCGTAACCACCCCAGTCATACACTGCATAACCTTGCTCTTTGAACCAGAGCATATCCTGATAGTGCAGATACCGGTTGCAGCGGCCAATGGCTGCGCGCTGTGCAGAGGTTTCTGCATTGCGGAACACAGAAACGGAATACAGCAGACGGGTAATCCCGTCGCCCATTACATAGACATGGTAAGCTGCCGGCTTTCCTTCGTTCAAACCAACTGTCAGTGCAAGAATGCCCGCCTTACACTGTTCTCGCATATGGTTTGCCACAGATGTGACCTGCATGTTTTTCTGCCGGTGCATTTCCGCATAGGCGGCATCAAATTCACTGATCCGATCATCATGACGAAGAAGCTCGTCGGAGCAGTACTGGATGCAGGCAGCACCGTCTCTTCCCGCACGGCGAATTTCGTTGCGCACATTACTCTCGCAGCGCTGCATCAACTCTTCCGGCGCTAAAGTCAGATCCGTTACAAGAGTCCTTGCATTTCGCCGGGCGATGAGATGCCATCCTTGCGGAAATTGGAATTCCTCTGGTATGTCATGACAAGAGCAAACAGGAGAAAATTCTTCTATATCTGCAGGAATACGAAACCACACCTCTACAGCAGCAATCCCATGAATTTTTCTTTTATAATACAAAGTCACTCACTCCTGTTGTTCCCATTTCTTAGTTGCATGATGGTTTTGACGCACTTTTTCTCAGCGGGGATTATATTGCAAGATAATGCATGACAGATTCGGAATGCGACGCCTTCAAACTGAGCCGCGTTATCACAAAGCTCTTGAAACGAGGTGCACTTCTTGCTGCTCTTCTGAAAAAAGCGCTCAATCCTTTTAAAATTTTTTTCTTTCCACAGATTGACATGGAAGCATACAGTATCATATCCGCATATACCCCACCAAGGCTGCGCCCAAGTCTGTGGCACAAAAAGAACACCGTTTTTCCGATACGGATAAACGCCGAGACCGTCTGTAACGGTGAAAATACCATTGGCCTTCAGCGCCTCCACTGTAGTCCAGTCCATGGAGTGGCCGGGCGCCATGAATGCGTCTACCTTCAAACCATGCGCCTCCAGAACGGCCTTGCCCAAACGGATTTTTTCCTCCTGCCGGTCATAGGGCAAGCCGGCAAACTCGGCACGAGGATTGATCCCAAACATTCCACCATCAGTCGTTACATATACATGGTCATATCCGTGGAGGGCGATAGCCCAGCCGCGTTCATGCTGAAGCATACGCATTTCTGCCCAGAATTCCTCGTGAGAAAGTCGGCGCTCCCCTGTCTGGGCCTTCAGCTTCTGGTCCGCATTTGCCGGAATGACGCCAATAATAGGGCGGATGTTGTATTGAAAGAACAAATCACGGACACGGGAAAAATTTTCATAATTCATATCCCAGGAGATATCATCCAGCCGAAATATATATTGTTTTGCCATTCCTCACCACAGCTCCTCATACGCCTGCACGACGCGGCGGATGTCATACTCCGTCTGCGCGCGGCGGCGGTTCTCCTGCCCGATGCGCTCCCGCTCCTCAATCGGCAGCGAAAGCGCCCAGGCCATTTTTTCCGTCAATGCGGCACGGTCCCCCGGTGCGAACACGCAGGTATCCCGCGCGAGGATGCGCCGCGTATCGCCCACGTCCGTCGTCAGGCAAACACACCCGCAGGACATGGCCTGCACCAAGGTCACGGGGAAGGCCTCCCCCGCAGAGTGCAGCACATAAAGATCACAACCGGACAGCAGGCGCGGCACATCGTGCCGCAGGCCAAGCAGGAACACATCCTTCCCGACCGTCAGCCCCTCCTCTTCGCACAGGGCGCTCAGCCGCGGATTTTCCGGAACAACGCCCATTCCGCACAGCACAGCCGCCACGCCGCCACGGCCTTGGCGCAGGGCGCCGAATGCGTGCAGGAAGGTGGGAATGTCCTTAATGGGAATGTCCTTTGTGACCGAGAGAATGATTTTTTCAGAGGGGGAAATCCCCAGCTCACAGAGCAGAGACTCCCGCGCCGCGCTGTCGGGATGATACGCCGCACAGTCGCAGCCGTTATCGAGAATACAGCCCTTCTCCCCCGCATAGCCGATGGCTTCGTGTACCGCACGGCACTCAAGGCCGACATAGGCAACGGCGTCGACATGCTTGCTCCAGCGCGCGCAGATGCGGCTGAGAAGAAGCGTCATGCGGCTGTTGAGCGCCGGATCGAGATTACTGTGGTGGATGCACCAGACAATACGCCCGACACCGGCGGCCTTCCCGGCGAGAAAGCCGAAAAAGCTGGCGTGGTACATCCAGCAGCACAGGGTATCCGCTCCGCGCAGCAGCCGCGTGAGGCGAAGAAGCGTGGAAACCGGACGGCGGCGCAGGGAAAGCTCCGTGACCGCAACGCCAAGCTCGGCGAGCAGGGGCTCATAGTAGTGCGATTCCCCGAAGGAAATGACGCTCTGCCCCTCCCTGTGCCCGTATTGGAGCACCTGATAGAGCATCGTCTCCGCGCCGCCCTTACCGAGGCCGGCGATCAGATGGACAACCTTTTTCCCCATCAGAGGTTGTCCCGGTACCAGGCGATGGCTTCGGCAATGCCGCGCTGGAAGTCCCAGTCGGGATCATATCCAAGCAGCGCACGGGCCTTGGAGATATCCGCGTTGGAGTGCTTGATATCGCCGGGGCGGTCAGGGCCGAACACCGGCTCGATGTCCACGTTCAAGGCCTTGGTCAGGCCGTAGTAAATATCGATGAGGTACTCCCGCCCGCCGTAAGCGATGTTGAACGCCTCGCCGTCGGCCTCATGGCCGGAAAGGCAGGCCTTGAGATTGGCCTCGATGACATTTTCAATATAGGTGAAGTCCCGGCTCTGCTTCCCATCGCCGTGGATGGTGGGGCGCTCCCCGTGCAGAAGCTGGCGGAGAAACTTCGGAATCACGGCGGCATATGCGCCGTCGGGATCCTGCCTGCGGCCAAAGACGTTGAAGTAGCGCAGGCCGACGGTCGGCAGGCCGTAGTGCAGGGTGTACTGCTTGGCCCACTCCTCATCGCAGCGCTTCGTGAGCGCGTAGGGCGAGAGCAGATGGCCCTCCCTGCCCTCCTTTTTGGGAAGCGTCGGCTCATCGCCGTACACGGAGGAGCTGGAGGCATAGACAAACTTCTTCACGCCGTTCTGCCGCGCGGCCTCCATCATATTCAGCGTGCCCTGAATGTTGTTGGCGCAGTAGAAAAGCGGCAGCTCGATGCTGCGGGGCACACTGCCCCATGCCGCCTGATTGAGCACATAGTCCACGCCCTCACAGGCGGTCATGCAGGTATCGAGATCCTTGATGTCGCCCTTGATAAACGTATAATTGGGCTCGTCTGCAAACAATTCGGCGTTCGCCTGCTTACCTGTGGACAGATCGTCCAGACAGCGCACGCGGCAGCCGAGCTTCAGGATCGCCTCACAGAGGTTCGAGCCGATGAAGCCCGCGCCGCCGGTGACGAGAAAGGTGGTATTTTCCGGAAATTTCAGGTGTTGATAGCCCATGCTCACAGCCTCCAGTAAAGATAGCCCGCAGCTTCATAGGTCCTGCGGTCGAGCAGACCCTTGACATCGACGAGAATCCGCTTCCCCGGCGCGAACAGCGCACCCACCTCATCGGGCGTGAGCGCGGCGAACTGCGTGTGCGCCACAGCCAGCACCACCGCGTCCATATCGCGCACGGCGGCCTGTTCGGCCAGACGCACGCCGTAGAGACGCTCCGCCTCGGCGGCATCCGCCTGCGGGTCGGTGATGACCGGCTCGATGCCGTACTCGCGCAGCTCGCGCACGATGTCGAAGACCTTGCTGTTGCGGGTGTCGGGGCAGTTCTCCTTGAATGTGAAGCCGAGGATGGCGACGCGGGCATTCTTGACCGGCTTTTCCGCACGGATCAGGCTCTTGACCACATTCTCCGCAATGTATCTGCCCATGTCGTCGTTGATGCGGCGGCCGGCGAGGATGACCTGCGAATGATAGCCGAGCATTTCGGCCTTATAGGTCAGATAGTAGGGATCGACGCCGATGCAGTGCCCGCCGACAAGGCCGGGATAGAACTTGAGGAAGTTCCACTTCGTGCCCGCGGCCTCCAGCACAGACTTGGTGTCAATACCCATCCTGTTGAAGATGATGGACAGCTCGTTCATGAAAGCGATGTTGATGTCGCGCTGGCTGTTCTCGATGACCTTGGCGGCCTCGGCGACCTTGATGCTCTCCGCGCGGTGCACGCCGGCGGCGACAACGAGCTCATAGGTCCTGGCGACCTCGTCGAGCGTTTCCGCGTCCATGCCGGAGACGATCTTGGTGATGTTCTCCAGCCGGTGCACCTTATCGCCGGGGTTGATGCGCTCCGGCGAGTAGCCCACCTTGAAGTCCACACCGCACTTGAGACCGGACTCGCGCTCGAGAATGGGAACGCAGACCTCCTCGGTCACGCCGGGGTAGACGGTGGACTCATAGACTACGATGCTGCCCGGCTTGAGATTGCGGCCGAGGATGCGGGATGCGCCCTCGACCGGCGTCAGGTCAGGCGTGTGGTCGTCGTTGACCGGCGTGGGAACGGCGACGATGAAAAACCGGGCCTCCTGCAGACGTTTCTCGTCCGCGGTAAAGTCCACGGCGCAGTTCTTCACCGCCTCGCCGCCGACCTCGTTCGTGGGATCGACGCCGGAGCGGTAAAGCGCGATTTTCTTTTCGTTGAGATCGTAGCCGATCACATTGATCTTACGCGAAAAGGCCACGGCAATGGGCATGCCGACATAGCCCAGGCCCACCACGGCCAGCCTGGCCTTCCCGGCTGAGAGTTGTTCGTACAGGTTCATCTTATCTGCCTCCGTATCCCGCATTTTATAGTTTCATGCAGTCAAGAATTTTTTGATTGACCAATCGCACATCAAACCGGGCCTCCGCCATGGTGCGGCTCTCTGCCGCCATGCGGGCGGTCCGTTCCGGCTGTTCGATCATTTCACACATTTTTGCCGCCAATGCGCCGATGTCCCGCACCGGAACCAGACAGCCGTTCCGCCCGTCCTCCACCGTTTCCCGGCAGCCGGGGGCATCCGTCGTCAAAACGGCCTTTCCGCAGGCCATCGCCTCCAGCACCGCCTTGGGAGTCCCCTCCCGGTACGAGGGGAGCACAAAAATCCGGCACCGGGCCAGATAGGGACGCACGTCCGGCTGCTCACCGAAATAGGTCACATCACCGGAATCGGTATAGGCCGACAGCTCCTCCGGCTTCAGCGCGCTGGGGTTGGTGTCAAACGGGCCGACGAGGAGGAAGCGCGCCTCCGGATGCTTCCGGCGCACAGCCCGCGCGGCCTCCAGATATTCATAAACGCCCTTATCGCGGATCAGGCGCCCCACAAACAAAAAGCACGGCGCATCCGGCAGGGGCTGGCATTCAAACTTTTCCAGATTGACGCCCGAACCGGGCAGCATGCACACGCGCTGCGGCTCGATGAGGCGGCAGCGCTCGAACAGGGCGACGTCGTCCGCGTTCTGGAAGAAATAATGCGGGCAGCGGCGCAGAGCCGCCTTATACTCCATCGTGAGGATCTGCCGCACCAGCCTCGCTTTCCAGGTATCCGACAAAAAGACCGAGCCGACGCCGGCGATGAGCGGATAAAATTCGGAAATACCGAGCTTCTGCGCAGCCAGCGACCCGTAGATCACCGTCTTTGCCTGATAGGCAAAGATTTTATCCGGCCGCTCTTCCCGCAGGATTCCGAGCAGAGAGCGCAGGGTTTCCAGATCCTTCAGGGGATTCGTTCCGTTGCGCGAAAGCCGCACCTGCCGATACCGGATGCCGTCGGCGGCAAAGGCGTCCGTCCAAAGCGCCTCCGCCTCGTTTCCCACCGCGGTCACGCTGTGTCCGCATCGGAGAAAGGCGCGCATCATATCCAGCCGGAACCACAGCAGAGACGGCGTATGGCTGGATAGCACAACGATCTTCAATCCATCTTCCTCCCCTGCCCGGCGGCTTTGGCCTTCTGATATTCCCGAACCTCCGGTGCGATCCCCTCGGCAAAGGTGCGGGGCGCGTAGCCGAAGGCGGAGGAAGCCGCTTCATGGGAAAAAACGCGCGGCTCGCACAGCCGCTGCACCTTTTCCCGGTAGTCCATCCGCTTACCGCTTAAAGCATACAGGCAGACCGCACCGGCATAGGCAATTGGAAACGGCACACTGAAAAAATGCACGGGCTTGCCAAGACACTGCCCGATCTGCGTGAGCATATCCCGCAGCAGGATCGGCTCCGCGCCGGAGAGGTTGAAATCCTGATCGGCGGTCTCCGCCTCGTGCAGCAGGACCTGACAGTAGGCATGCGCCAGATCCAGATAGTACACCGGCTGAAGGGCAAAGCGCGCGCCGGAAACCACCGGCATGACCGGCAGCCGGTCCACCATGCGCACAAAGGTGATGACATTATGGTCGCTGAGATTGCCGTAAATCATCGTCGGACGGAGGATTGTGAGGACAATTCCGGACTGCCGGCACATTTCGTAAACGAACTCATCCGTCCGGCGGTACTCCTCCCCCGCCGCCTTGTATTTCGAGTAAATCCCCGTGGTATGCACCAGAATCAGCCGGCGCACGCCGGCATCCGCGGCGGCACGCGCCAGCGCGCGGGAGGAATGAATGCCGGCGATGTGAACAAGAGTATCCACGCCGCACAGGCTCTGCGTCAGGAAAGAGAGGTCGGTAAAATCGCCGCGGCAGAGCTCGACGCCCGGAAGGGTGCGCTCAAGGGCGGCGGTATCCGAGGTCGGGCGCACCAGCGCGCGCAGCCCGTCGGGAAACAGCACTTCGACCGCCGCGGCATTCTCCCGAAGCTCACGGGCAAAGGCGCCGCCGGATTTCTGCCCGGTAACGCCGGTCATGGCCAGCTTCTTCATTTCGTCACCGTCTCCTCTTCCCTGCTCTTCTCCGGCGCGGCACCCTCTACCACACCGTCGCGGTGCAGAACCTTACCGATGGTGCCGAAGAAGCATTTGCAGTCAAAGGCGAAGCTCAGGCTGCGGACATACTCGCCGTCGTAGGCGGATTTTTCTTCAATGCTCAACTCGTCGCGGCCGTTGATCTGCGCCCAGCCCGTCAGACCGGGGCGGACGTCGTTTGCGCCGTATTCGTCCCGCTCTGCAATGAGGTCATACTGGTTCCAAAGCGCCGGACGGGGACCGATCACAGCCATATCGCCTTTTAAGATGTTCCATAGCTGCGGCAGTTCATCCAAGCTGGTTTTGCGCAGAAAACCGCCTACTTTAGAGATGTACTGCTCCGGATGCTCGAGCAGATGCGTCGGTACATCCGGCGTGTTGACCTTCATGCTGCGGAACTTGTAGAGCTGAAAATAGGTCTTCCCCTTCCCCACTCTCTTCTGCGAGAAAAAGACCGGGCCGGGATCGTCGATTTTTATCGCAATGGCAATGAGGACAAACAGCGGCCAGAGCACCAGCAGCCCGCACAGTGAGAGCAGAAAATCCAGCGCCCGCTTCAAGCAATGTGAATACATAAGTTCGCGTTTCCTTTTCCGTTAAATTCGCGCAGCCGCGGGCGGAAGCACCTCGCCGCCCTGCGGGGCGTTGACCTCCTCCGGCTCGCGGAATGTGGGGACGACGCGGTGGAGCGCAGAGCGGATCGCGGCGGCATCCTCCGTCTCCAGCGCGGCGCGCAGAATATCCAGCTTCTGCTCCAGCGCGGCGGGGGTGATGGGCGGCTGGTGTTCGACGTAAATCTTGTCGTTCTCCGTCTTTTCCACGTCGCGCCCGGCGATGAGCAGCTCTTCATAGAGCTTCTCGCCCGGACGAAGCCCCGTCTCAACAATATCAATGTCCACATACGGCTCGCAGCCGGACAGGCGGATGAGATTCTCGGCAAGGTCGATGATCTTCACGGGCTTGCCCATATTGAGCACGAACAGCTCGTTCTGGCGCGCCATCGCGCCGGCCTCAAGGACAAGCTGGGCGGCCTCGGGAATGGTCATAAAATAGCGGATGATGCGCGCGTCCGTCACGGTGACGGGGCCGCCGGCGGCGATCTGGCGCTTGAAGAGCGGGATGACCGAGCCGTTTGAGCCGAGAACGTTGCCAAAGCGCACGGCGGCAAAGGTCGTGTTCGAGCACTGGGCCATGGACTGCACGATCATCTCGCACATGCGCTTGCTCGCGCCCATGATGTTCGTGGGGTTCACGGCCTTATCGGTGGAGATCTGGATGAATTTCTGCACGCCGTATGCGTCCGCGGCGCGGACGAGGTTGAGCGTGCCGAAGACATTGTTGCGGATGGCCTCCTGCGGGCAGGATTCCATGAGCGGAACGTGCTTGTGCGCGGCGGCGTGGAAGACGACATTGGGCCGGTAGGCATCCATCAGGCGCATGAGGCGCTCCGGATCGCGGATCGAGCCGATCTCCACGGAAAGATCGAGCGTATCGCCGTACCGGAATTTCAGCTCCTGCTGGATGTCGTAGGCGTTATTCTCGTAAATGTCGAAGATGACGAGCTTTTTGGGGGAATGCTTTGCGATCTGGCGGCACAGCTCCGAGCCGATGGAGCCGCCCCCGCCCGTGACGAGCACGGTTTTGCCGCGCAGCAGCGCCCTCACCGGCGCGGGATCGAGCATGACCTCCTCGCGGCCGAGCAGATCCTCGATCTGCACCTCACGGATCTGGGAGGGCAGCGGTGTTTTGCCGAGCAGGTCCAGCGTGCCGGGAAGCGTCATGACATGGACGCCGGACGCGGAAAGCGAGCGCAGCACGGCGCTGCGCTCCTCCTCCGGCATGGAGGGAATGGCAAAAATGGCGTTGGTCAGGCCGACGGCGGACATCTTCTCTGCCGCCTCGGAAAGCGAACCGCGCACGGGAACGCCGTGGAGCATTTTGCCGCGCTTGCTGCGGTCGTCGTCGAAGAAGCACTCGGCCCGGTAACGGCTGACGGGATTCCGGCGCAGCTCCTCAATCAGCCGCGCGCCCGCCTCCCCCGCGCCGAGGATGGCCACGGGCATAAGCGAACCGCGGTCGCGCCGCAGCACACGCGTGCGGTAGCCGCGGTAAAGAAAGCGGACGGTCAGCATGCCGAGCACCCACGCGCAGGCGATGCCGAGGAGCAGGACAAATGACATCGCGCTGCGGAAGAGGATGCGCGTTCCCAGCTCGTAGGCCGCAAAGCCGCAGAGGGCGGCAGCCAGCAGGCTGAGATATTCCTGGCTTTCGGCGTAGCGCCAGAGGCTGTCATAGGTTTTAAAGAGGAACTGGAAAAACACCACGCAGGCGTAAAGCAAAGCAATATGTCTGGCAATGCTGCCTGCCGCGCCGACCTCCGCATAGTCAAAGAAGGAATAGACGAGCAGGAAAAAAGCGACGGCACAGAGAAAAATGACCGCGTCGCAGAAAAACAGGATCTCTTTTCGAAACCGACTCATTTCATCTCCCCAGTGCCGGAATACGCTTCCAGCGGACTCCCCTGCCGCAAAAGGACATTCTTTTCCCCCGCAGGGAAAAGAACAGTGCCGGCACTGTTTCATCTTCGTTTTTGCGGGATTGGCAAAGGCCATTTGCCCGCTATCATATCAATTCTATTCTATCTTACTCCCCGTTTCCTTCTTTTGCAAGTCGTTTGTTCAAATTTCGCCCGATTTTGACGGAGAAAATTCATCCCACGCGAGGAAATGCCTAACAGGGCAAAAGAGGAAGGAAACGATCGGAAGTGGGGGAAAAGAAGGCGGAAAGGCAGGAGAAAAATTACAGCTCCTCAAAGCAGGAGTAGGCGGGATAGTAGCGGTAGGCGATGGGCCGGGGGATGGCGGCGGAGCGGTTTTTGAGGATGCGCAGCTCGATCTCGCGCGGATCGGCGCGCTTGGCCTCGTCGATATTGAAGTTCGGCTTGCCCGCACCCTTGGCCTGAAGGCCGATGAGGACGTCGGCAGAGTAGTCGATGCCGCCGGACTCCTTGAAGGCGGACATGGAGACCTCCATATTGTAGTTTTCGCGGTTGAAGGAGGAGATGGCAAGAATGGTCAGCTCCTGCTCGCGCGAGAGCTTTTTTAAGGAGCAGACGATGCGGTCGAGGTTCTGCTTGTCGGTGAAGTGCACGTCCACGGGGGCAATGATCTGAAGATAGTCAATGAGGACGACCGGGTGCACGCCCGTCTCGCGGATGTGGCGCACGACCTCGGCGCGGATGAAGTCGAGGGAGGTCTCATGGTCGCCCTCACGGAACCAGAGGTGGCGGGCGTATTCGCCGTAGTGCTGCTTCGCTTCGGCGAGGTGCGTGACCTCGGCGGGCGGATAATGGGGGTAGCGGCGGCCGTCGAGCACGCCGCGCACGGTTTTGGAAAGAGATTTTTTTGCGGTGGCGTCGGCGAGGAACGTCTCACGGCTCACGGAGCGGGCCATGAGCTCAAAGGCTGTCATTTCAAGGGAGAAGATGAGCACGTCCCTCCCCTGCTGCGCAAGCTGGTCGCAAAGCTGCATGCAGAAGGCGGTCTTGCCGAGGGAGGAAATGGCGCCGAGGACATAAAAGCCGTCGTAGAGGCCGCCGTCGAGCGCGCGGTCGAGGTTTGCAAAGCCGGTCGAAAGCGCCGGACGGGCCGCCTGCTGGGCAATGTAAGCGTCGAGCGCGTCCATCTGCGCGCCGGCGGAGAGCGTGTCGTAGGCGGGCGGAAGACGGACGAGGCGGTCGGAAATACAGCGGGAGAGGTAGTCGGCGGCCTCCCCCGCGTCGGCGCAGAGCAGCTCGTTGAGGTCCTTGCCCTCCGGCAGCGGCGGGCAGCGGTAGAGCCATGGAAATTCGCCGGTCAGGGCGGAGGCCCACTCCTCCCCTGCGCGGTCAGCGTCCGGGAGCAGGAGGACGGGAGCGTAGGGCTCGAGTGTGCGCAGGATCGCGGCGGCCTTCGTGCGGTTGCCGCTGCCGTTGAGCGCGCAGGCGCGGAAGCCAAGTTCTTCTGCGCTGAGCGCGTCAAATACGCCCTCGACGAGAAAGACCGGCTCCTCCCCGCGCAGAAGCGCGCTTTGGAACAGCGGCGAAGGCACGCCCTTTTCGTTGAGGTACTTCTTTTCGGTGGTGGAGCGGCGGACAACATGGCCGTCGTCGCAGGGTAGAACCACGCAGGAGAGCGCGGGATCGTAACCGAGGGAAAAGCGCGCGGCGGTCGCTTCGCTGATGCCGCGGGAGGAGAAGTAGTCGGTTTTGGTGCGGTTTGCGGCGCAGGAGGCGAGGTAGGCGGCGGTCTGCTCGGGGGTCATGGTGAGGTCTCCCCTTTCGGCGGTGGTGTGGTGCGGCGTTGGATGTGTCCCCTTCCCTGCCGGCGCGGCAGCGGAGGGGAACGGTACGTCGCCGCGGCCGTAGAGCCGGCTTGCCTCGGCAAGCGCCTCCAGCGGTGAGGAGTAGGAGTGGTCTAAGGTGAGGAGGTCAAAGAGGTCGTAGTCCGCGCCGCAGGCAAAGCAGTGGACTTTATGGCGGCGCGCGTCATAGGCCATCGAGGGATCGCGGTCAAGGTGATCGGGGTTGAGGCAGCGGAAGCGCCGGTGAGGATTGATCCCTTTCGAATAAAGGTAGTCGGAAAGGTAGGGTCGGAGAGAGGCAAAGGTGTCGGCCATCGCAGTTGATCCTTTCGGAAATGTGAGATTTGAGGATAGTATAGCACAGCCACCCTCTCGCGCCGATGCGGAGGATGGCCGTAATTTATCTTAGATATCAATAAGGAGAGGAAGGTCGGACAAGAAGTGGTAAAAAATGCCTTAAAAACGGAAAAAAAGAGAGCGGGAAATGTTTTTTTGCACGATGGGAAGCAGGAATTGCACGAGTTGAAGTCGCTGTTGCACGATACGAAGTAGGGGGAAAAGAAGTAGTATGCCCGCTTTGGGGATCGGTTATGCACATTGGAGGAGGAAACGGCGTTTTTTTCGCGTGGAAGGGGAAAATGGACGCGCCTGTTTGCACAGAAACGGACGGTGGTGGGGAAAAGAGCGGAAGATGCGGCGGTTTCGACGGCTGCCGCGCGGGGAGAAGCGACTTGCGTTCGTGCAGAAAGGGCGGCTCAGGCTGTCGGGCCCTCGGCGGAAGGGGCGGCGTCCTCCCCCGCTTCGGCGGGCTTTTCGGCCTTTTTGCGGCGGCGGCGCCCCGATTCAAGCTGCTTGGACATCCGGCTGCGCTCGAGCTTGTGCGAGTAGTCCTGCATCGTCTCGTCAATGCCGACGGTCATTCTGCCGGCGAGGAAGGAATTGATGTTGTCATAGTCAAAGGACATGCGGATCGAGCCGTTGGCGATGGATTCAATCTCCTCGACGGCTTTGTTGAACGGGCGGATGATGGCCTCGTCGTAGTTGCGGTTTTTGACCTCTTCCTTGGTGGGAAGGCCGATGTAGTTGATGATGTCCTCCACGCGGACGAGGAAATTGCCGTCCTCATCGAGCGGCGCCTTGCGCGCGCGGTAGTAGAGGTAATAGGCCAGACGGTAGGCGTTCTCCGAGAGCTGGCCCATCCAGTCGGGAATGAGCTGGTAATACTGGGTGAGAAAAAGGCGGACGTTTTCGGCAAAGGCGATGTGGACGCCGCCCGTGTATTTTTTGATGGAGGCCTCGGTGGCGAGGTGGGTGATGTAGAAGGATTCGAAGTACTTTTTGTAGGATTCGGCGGTGAGCTTCATGTTGGTGATGCTCTGCACGTCCTTTTTGAGCTGGCGGTAGGCCGCGTCGCGGCTTGTGAGCCCCGACCATGCCATGTAGTCGGCAATGTTGAAGTCCGCCGCGTTGCCGCGCCAGCCGTCCCGGTTGCCGCACATGAGCGTGTAGATGAGGAGGCGGTGCGCCGTCCAGGAAAGGTTTTTGGTGTACTTATCGACGGCCTCGAAGATGAGCGTCATCTCGTAGTCCTTGTTTTTATAGACGATGGACTGGTTGCCGTAGGCGTCGGGCTGGGAGTAGGTGACGGTGATGCCGTTGGAGGCGGGGTGGAACTCGCGCCCGCGCTTCATGTTCGCCCACACGCCGCAGATGAAGTAGGTCGCCGGCGAGTTGCCGACGGTGTCGTACTCCGTTTCGCGCGTGCGCTTTGTCACCGCGTCGGAATAGATGTCGATGATCGCTTCGGCGAAGGTCACGGTCTCCGGCTCCGATTTCTCGGCCAGCGCGGCGATCTTCTCCGGCGCGGAAAGGTCGTGGGCGGAGAGAAAGGCATCCATGAGCGGATAGATGCGGTCGAAGTCGTACTCCGCGCACTGCTTGGCAAACGACTTCGGCTTGGACGCCGAGAGCGGCTTGAGCTTATGGTAGGTCGAGAGCATGTCGGCGAACTGGTCGGATTCAAGGAAACGCGCCGGCGCTTCGCGGCGCAGCGTCTCCAGAGATTCGGTGATCTGGGGCATGGGACACCTCCTGTGCTGGGATTGCTTTTCGGGGGAGATTATAGCATACGGAGGCGAAAAATGCAAAGGGTAAGTGAAAAAGGAGGGCACCTGATGCGGTCTCATGTGAGACTTGTCCGAGCGAATGACGCACCCCTCCCCTCTCAAAGCCGCGTGCCGCTGACGATCTTGTACACATGGCGTTCGGTCATGTGGAACTCACGCGCGAGCTGGCGGGCGTTTGTGCCGTTGTAGCGCGCGCGGATCTCGCGGTCGCGCCCGTCGCGCATGAGCGAATCGCTCATGGGAATGTAGAGGCTCATCCCGCCGCAGAGCTGGACGAGGGAGAGAAACATGTCGAGGCCGAGCAGCTCGACAAGGTCCTGATATTTACCGGGAATGTCTTCGCGGCGGATGGCGCGCAGCTCCCGTGTTCCGGTTACCATAATGTGGGATCTCCTTTCTTGGGTTGGACAAGTCTCACGTGAGGCCTGTCCGGATCAGAGGTGCAGTCCGGCGAGGTCCAGGGGCGGCGTACCCCTGCGGGCAAGCGTACGTGCGCCCTCAAGCGCGTCGGGGCCGTCGTCGTGCGCGCCGAGCGGAAACTCGGAGAGCTGTCCGAGCAGAAGCGTCTGGTCGCGGCGGAAGAGGATGTAGCCGTTGCGGATGTCCGGCTGGAGGGATTCGACGCGGAGCGTTTTGTCCTCGGTCGCACGCACGCCCTGAATGGGGAGATAGAGCCCGGCTTTGGCGCTTTCGCGGGCGAGCTGCTCCTTGAGGAACCACTGGAACTGGTTCGTCTCCGCGCCGAAGAGCGCGTAGCCGCGGCCTGTTTCGCGGCGCAGCAGGCGTTCCTTTTCCAGAATGTCCGAGATGATGCGGTCGGGGTGGCGGCGGGCAAGGTCGGCGTCGTAGACGTAGGCAAGGCCGCTTTCCGCGTCGACGGCGAGGGTGATGATGGCGGAATAGTCGCTCTGCGCCGATTTTCCGAGCGAGGGGTCGCAGTAGCCGTAAAAGCGGAAGCGCGGAGCGCGGAAGTCGACCTCAGCGGGATTGTAGAAGCGGAACCACTGGGGCGAAAAGAGGCAGTCGTCGGGATTGACGGGCTGGTTGAGCATTTCGGACTGGAAGGCGCTCTCCCCTTCCACGAGGCGCATGACGCGCAGGTCGTAGTACGAGAGCTTTTCCGGCCAGAGGACGCGCGCGCCGGTGAGCATCTCCCTGCGGTGACGGTAGAAAAAGGCGTGCGCGGTGCGCTCGCGCTTAGGATCGGCGAGGTCGGTGTAGAGCCGCTCCCAGTCCTCCCAGAGCGGCGAGGCGCTGTCCGAGAGAATGGCGCGGTAGGTGCGCGACTGGAAGCCGGGGTTTTTGAGCACGCGGGAGAGCAGCGCGTCGTGGTGCAGGACGGTGCCGATCATCAGAATGTCCGTGTAGCGGTCGCCGGACTTGCACACGGCCTTATAAAACCACGCGGCGAGCTTGTCGCGCTGCTCAAGTGTGCGCACGCCCTCGTCGTTTTCGATGTCGTCGCAGATGATGAGGTCGGGGCGGCGCTCGTAGTTGCGCCGCCCGCGCAGCTTCTGGCCCGAGCCGACCGCGTCGATGCGGCAGCCGTTGGCAAGCTGGATGGAGGAGGTTTTCCACGTTTTTTTGCCCGGCTGCTCGCCGAAGTCGCGCAGGATGCGCTCGTTTTCCTCCAGCTCCGTCTTGATGGCGTCGAGAAAGCCGACGGCCTGTGTCTCTGTATCAGAGACAAGGAGGATATAACGCTTGTAGCCGTAGAGCGCGGCGTGGAGCGCGTTTTTCAGGCTCATGACCGTTGATTTCGCGTGGCCGCGCGGGGCGGCGACGGCGGTGCGCGTGCCGCCCTTGGCGAGCATTTCGGGACAGCTGCGCGTGGGATCGAGAGTTGACATAATTCTATCGCGCCAGAGCGCGTCCAGATCGCGGTGAAAGGCCGGCGCGGGGAGGGAAAAGTAGTGCGGCAGGTAATACCGGCCGAAAAATTCCAGGTCGGTGGCCGCGCGGCGGTAGTCCGTCGTGTCCGCGCAGAGGGCGGAGAGTGCGGCGGCGCCGGGACGATTGGGCGCGGATGGAGGGGAATCCGCCCGCATGGGGGCGGAGGGCGTCGGATCGGGCGCGCCGGTCTTGGCGGCGCGGGTTGTTTTTGAGGGCATGGGTGCTCCTTTCCGGTGTCGTGCTTCAGGAAAATCCGTCTATCAAACAGGGCGCGGCGGGCGCTTTGTTGCACACGCGCACGCAACGGAACAAAAAATCTGCGCGCGCACGCGCGGGAAGGCTGCCGGTTTTTCGGGCGAGGAGGCGGCGGCCGAGGGAGTGTCGGAAAGTTTGGAACGCCGACATAAGCCAGAAACGGAAAAAGGCGGTATGCTGAAAATGTGAGCGGCGGACGGGGCGCATGTACATCGCTGCGGCCATAGGGATGAAAGAGGCTCCGGACGCCGCTCACTGCCCGAAAACGGGCAAAATTCAATTACAGGAGGTAATATCTATGGCATTTGATTACGCGAAGGCTTACCAGCAGTTCGTGGACGAGGAGCTGGTGGCCGCATCTGCGACCGCTTGGATGATCCCCGAGGCGGGCAAGGTGCGCTTCACCGGCGGGCGTGATGTGGAGATTTCCACGCTCTCGACCAGCGGTCTGGGCAACTACGACGCAACCAAGAGCGACGGCAGCGCCTACCCCAGCGGCACGGTTTCGAACGACTGGACGACCTACACGCTCTCGATGGACCGCGGCGTGAAGTTCGCGCTCGACCGCACCAGTCCCAACGACACCGGCTTCCTTGCCACGGCGGAAAATGTGATCCGCGAGTTTGCGCGCAGCGCGCTCGTCAAGGAGCAGGACGCCTACCGCATCCAGAAGCTCTACGCGCTCGCCAACGCCGACAGCGCCCACAAGGGAACGCACATCGTCTCGGCCGCGCTGACCAAGAGCAACATCATTGAAAAGGTGTCCTCGCTGCTGCAGACCGTGCGCAACGACGCGGAGATCGTGGACGGCTATGTGGCGCTCATCTCCCACAAAAATATGAGCGCGTTCCTTGAGGCCGCCAAGGGAAGTTACCATAATATCGAGTTCAACCGCGGCGTGAGCATCAACGGCGTCGTCTATGATAACGTGATGATGCTCGACGATCTGCCGTGCATCTTCGTGCCTCAGAGCCGCATGAAGACCGCCATCACCGTGCAGACCGGCAGCGGCAACAGCGGCGGCATTGTGTCCGCAGCTGGCGCACAGGACATTAACGTGATCCTCGTCCATTCCGCGGCGCCGCTGGCGGTGAGCAAGCTCGATTCCATCAAGCAGTTCGGCCCCGAGGAAAACCAGTTCTTCGACGGTACTGCCATTCAGGCGCGCTATCTCTACGACCTGTTTGTGCCGGGCAAGAGCGTTGTCTCCATCGGCGCGATCGTCGAGCCCGCTGCGGCCGCGGGGAGCAACTAAATGAACGGCGTGACGCAGACACAGCTGGACGCGATCCTTGTTAAGGCCGAGGCGCTTTCCGGCGGATCGCTGGGAGAAAGAGGCGCGGCGCTGGTCGAGATGGCCTGTGCGCGGGCGTTGGCGCACTGCAACCGGTCGGACATTCCGGAGGAGATGGAGCAGGCCGTGGCGGCACTGGCGGTCGGACTGGACTCACGTGAGTCCGGCGTGAAAAGCGTGACGCGCGGGGACACGTCCGTGACCTACGACGCGGCGGCGGACAGCCTGTGCGGCCTTGGCGCGGCGCTTGCGCCGTGGTGCAGGCTGGGGACGCTCAGGGAGGACTGAAATGCGGGATTCTGCGATGACGCGGGCGCTTTGGCGCACCTTTGACCGCACGGCCTGCGTGTTTCGCCCGCTGTCCGACGGCACGGAGCAGACAGTTTACATTGATATGCCGTGTGCCCTGAGCCGCAGCGCGCTGACAAGCGCGCCGGCGGTGAGCGGTTCGGACAGTGCGCTGACGGAGAGCCGCTATGCGCTCTCGCTCTACACGATGCCGGAGATCTGGCTGCGGCTGGGCGACCGTGTGGCTGTGTCGGACAAAAGCGGACGAATTTACCACGGGCGGGCCAGCGACAGCGTGCGCTACCCGAGCCACTGCGTGACGGTGGTGGAGATCGGAGAGGTGGAGGTGCCCGCGGAAAACGGATAAAACTCACGTGAGACTTGTCCGAAACGGAGGGATGAAGCCATAAACGATATTCGAGAAGGCGTGCGCGCCTATCTGCAGCAGGAGAGCGGCATCCGCGCGGTGAACGCGCCGGTGCGGCACGCGGGAGAGTACCCGATTCTTGCCGTGAGGACGCGCTCGGACGGCATTGTGCTCTGCGCGGGCGGGGCGCAGGCCGAGCACCGCTACCGCGTGACGGTGACATGTGCGGGCGACCGCGAGCGGTCGGACAAAAACGAGAAGCTCGCGGCGCTGATCCCCGTGCTGCTGCGGGGTATCCCGCTCGATCTGCCCTCCGGCGTGCCGGGCGGCGGCAGGGTGCGGCGGGTGCTCTCGCCGCAGGAGATCGAGACGGAGGGCGACGAGCTGCGGTTTGCGCTGGTGCTCACGCGGAACGTGCCGCCCAAGGCAGACGGCGGCAGCGCGGGCGGCGAGACGATGCGCACGCTGCATTGGAACGAAAGCAATTAATATAAGGAGGAGAACCGAATGGGTTTACCGGAAATCTACATTTCCTTTGAAACGGCGGCGGTGAGCGCCATCAAGCGCTCGAGCCGCGGCGTGGCGGCACTGGCCGTCACGGACGCGACGCAGGGCGGCGCGGTGAGTGCCGTGTACCGCAGCCTGAGCGAGGTGGACGAGAGCAAGTTCACCGCGGAGAACTACCGTGTGCTCTCGCTGTGCTTCCATGCGGGGCCGAGCAAGGTGATCGTGCTGCGCGTGGGCAGCGACGAGGCCGACACTTTTACCGCGCTCGACACGCTGGACTTTGACTACCTCGCGGCGCCCGGCCTGACGCAGAGCAAGGTCATCAGCTACATCAAGGCCCAGCGCGCCAAGGGCCGCGGCGTCAAGGCCGTTGTGGCGAACGCGACCACGCCCGACGACGAGGGCATCATCAACCTGTGTGCGGAGGACATCGTGCTCACCGACGGCGCGGTGACGGCGGACAACTATACCGCGCGCATCGCCGGTCTGCTGGCGGCGACGCCGCTCACGCGCTCGGCGACCTATGCCAAGCTCGGCGAGATCGTCTCCTGCGGCGCGCAGAGCGACGCGGACGCGGCCATCGACGCGGGCAAGCTCATCATCGTGCCGAGCGGCGAAGGCTATTGTCTCGGCCGTGCGGTCAACTCGCTCACGACGACCACGGCCGCGCACGGCGCGGCGTTCCAGAAAATCAAGATCGTGGACGGCGTGGACCTCATCCGTGAGGACATCACGCGCACGTTCCGCGAGGGCTACATCGGCAGCGTGCTCAACGACTACGACAATAAGCTGCTGCTGGTGACGGCGGTCAACGCCTATTTCAAGGCGCTTGAGGGCGATGTGCTGGACAAGACGGCGGACAACGAGTGCCGCGTCTCCCTGTCCGGCCAGCGCGGCTGGCTGGAGAGCCACGGCACGGACACGAGCGAGATGTCCGACGCGGAGATCCTGCGCGCGAACACCGGCAGCGAGGTCTTTTTAGAGGCTTCCCTGACGTTCTGCGACGCGATGGAGGATCTGACGCTCAAAATTGCGATGTAAGGAGGAGAGATCATGGCACAGTTACAGGCAAACCGCACGCTTTCCGGCTCGTTTGCGTCCGTCTGGGTGGACGGCGCGCTGATCGCGGAGCTTGAGAGCATTACGGTCAAGGTCAAGCTCCAGCGCGAGCGCGTGCAGCTCGGCATGGACGTGGACAGCAAGATCACCGGCTACTCCGGCGAGGGCACGATGAAGCTCAAGCAGGTCTACACGCGCTTTTACGAGGTGCTCGACGAGGCCAGACGCGGCGTGGACAAGCGCTGCACCATCACCACGGCGCTCAAGGACCCGGACGCCGCGGACGGTCAGGAGGAGCGCTACGCCATCGCGGGCGTGGCGTTCACGGAGCTGCCGTTCATCAACTACAAAATCGGCGAGGTCAACGGCCAGAGCTTGCCGTTCACCTTCCGTCCGAGCGAGCTCAAGAGCCTTGACGCCATCGGCGTCGGCGAATGATGGCGCTCGGGGACATTCTCGCGGCGCGGGCGGACAACGCCCGCGCACGCGGGACGGTTGAGGCCGGCGCGCTGGGGATGGTGACGATCGAGGCGCTGCCGATCCGGGAGCTTGAGCGCCTGTGGTACGGCATCGACCGCGACCGCGTGGTGTTCTACGCGGCCTGCCGCGAGCTTCAGCGCGAGGGTGCGGCGCTGCTGCGTGCGGGCAAGGTCTACCGCCCCGATGAGGTGATGGCGCTCGTGTCCGACGCGGAGGCGGCAAAAGCCGCCGAGGCGGTGCGCGCGCTGTCCGGCTGGCCGGGAACGGAGACGAAGGGCGGCGCGGCGGAGGTCTTACCCGCGGAGAGCGCGGGCAGAAACAGCGCGGGCGCGGGCGAAGCCGCGGACACGGGCGCTTTCTTCGGGGTGCCGGACGGTACGGCGGACGAAAATGCGGCACGCAGTGGTACGGGCACAGACGGAGAAGCGGCGTTCCCTGTCGGGGTATCGGACAGCGAATGGCGTGACCGCATGGGCGGACAAGTCTCACGTGAGGCGGAAATCCGACCTGCAGGCGTGCAGGAAATGACCGAAGTCCGACATCAGGTCGTGCAGGAAAATGTGAAGGAGAGCGAAATCCGACATGACACCGTGCGGGAAAATCAGACGGCGTTTGAGGAAATCCGACATCCTTCCGTGCAGATCGAAAACGGGGATGGACAAGCCTCACGTGAGTTTTTGGCAGAAAATGCCGAAGCTGGCGGCGGAGAAGCAAAAACACAAGTCCTGCCCGAAAATGCCGCGGATGCACCACTAAATGTTGGGGTTTCGGACGAATCGGATGTCGGTTTACCGGAATACGGCATGAATTTTCCCGCAGAAAGCAGCCGTTTGGAGTGCGCGAGGACGACGGATTTGCACGAAAATAAGTCGGAATTTGATGCCGCAGCGGGGCGTGCTCTGCACGAAATCGAGTCGGAATCAGGGGCAAAGATGCACGAAACTGAGTCGGAAATCGTGTCTCAAAGCGGGAACGGCCTGCACGAAATCAGGTCGGAATCTGCACAGAGTGTGCACGAAAGCAAGTCGGATTTCGGCGGCAGAGAGGACGGAAGCATGCACGAAATGAAGTCGGAACAGGCGGAAACAGTGCACGAAACCACGTCGGAACTGGCCGAGCGCGTGGCGCGCGAGCTGCTCGACGGGCTCAAGCGCGCCGCGTGGGTGCGATAGGAGGGATTTCGAGTGAACAGTCGGACGATTTTGCTTTGGCACAATAACGGTGAACAGCAGTTTTCCTTTACAGTAAATCCGGAGAGCCTGAGCGTTTCGCGCCCGAACTGCAACCGCGTGGAGACGCTGGCGATGGGCGGAACGGTGAATCTCTGGGGCGGGCGCGGACTGCGCGAGGTGAGGTTCACGACGTTCCTGCCGGGGAAGAGCTCGCCGTTTTACGACGGCACGGACGGCGCGGAGGCGCTTGCGCTTTTGAAGGGCTGGCAGGACAGCGGCGATCCCATCCGCATGATCGTTTCGGGCAGCGACATCAACGACGCGTTTCTCATCGAGGACGTGACCGAGACGCTGCGCGAGGGCGACGGCGACATCACGCTGACGGTGCGCCTGCGGGAGTATAAATTTTCGTCGGAGCTCAACGCGCAGACCGGCGGGACGGCGCAGAGCGTGCAGAAGACGGCGCGCGCGGACGAGCGCGTGACGGCGAAGACGTGGACGGTCAAGCGTGGGGATACGCTCTGGGCGATCGCGTGCACGCTTTACGGCGACGGGACGCGCTGGCGGGAGATCGCGCGGAAAAACGGCGTGACAAATCCGCGGAAATTACAGATCGGGACGGTGCTGACGCTATGAGACTGACGGCAAACGGCATTTTGCTCAACGCGGCGCTCACGCGCGTGACGCTGGAAAGGAGCCGGGGCGATGCGGCGGCGACGCTCACGGCGGTGCTGCTGACGGACGCGGCAGACCGGTATTTCCGGAAGGAGAGCCTTGCCCTCGGCGACGCGGTGCGGCTGGTTGACGACGCGGGGGAGGAGATTTTCCTCGGCGCGGTGCAGGCGCTCACGCGGGACGCGGAGCGGGTGACGCTCATTGCCTGCGACCGGGGGCTGTATCTGACGGCGAACGAGCTCTCCGGCGTGTTCGCCGGTTCGCCGGAGGGCATCTGCCGCGCCGTGGCGATGCGGCTGGGCATCCCGGTGGGAACGCTGGACGTGCCGACCGGCTGGAAGCGGCTGGTGGCGGGCGCGGGCGTGAGCGCGTTCGAGATATTGCGGCAGGCGGTCGGAGAGGAGCGCGAAATTTCCATTCAGAACGGCGCGCTGACGGTCACGGCGGCAGGGAAGGAGCGCTATGTCATCAGGGAAGAGACGGTGCTCTCCAGCCGCGGGACGGCGGACGCAAGGGGAATGGTCAACCGCTGCGTGGTGCTCACGCGCAAGGGCGCGGCGGCAGGGACGGCGCAGAATACGGAGGACATTGCCCGCTTCGGCCAGCGTCAGCGGGTATTGGGCAAGAGCGGGGACGCGGCGGCGCAGGCGCAGAACGGTCTGCGCGGGCGCATTCTGCACGGAGAGCTGATGGTGCGCGGCGACCTGAAATACCGCTGCGGCGCGGTGGTGGAGCTGCACCGGCGCGACTGGGGCATGGACGGCGCGTACACGCTCACGGCGGTCAGGCACTGCTGGGAGCGCGGGCTGTTCACCACCGAGCTGACGTGGGAGGGGAGCGTATGAACGTATACAGCGAGCTCTGGGCGTTTTTAAAGCCCGAAAAGAGCCTTAACGGGGGCGGTGCGCTGTTCGGGACACTCACGGGCGTCTCGCCCCTGACGGTCAGCGTCGGCGGGTGCGAGGTGAGCGAGGGGCTCTTCCGCCCGGCGGGCATGAGCATCCGCGCGGAGGACGTCGGGCGGACGCTCGCGCTCCTGCCCTGCGAGGAGGGCTTTCTGCTGCTGTTTTTTGTGGAATGAGGAGGGAGAGAACATGATTTTTCCCGACTGGGGAACGGCCCCGGCGGCGGAGGAGACGGCGCTCCCGCTGTACCGGGAGTGGGCGGCGGACGTTGAGAGCGGAAGGCTGCTGCTGCGCGACGGCGAGCCGTATACGGTCGAGGGGGACGAGGCCGTGAAGCTGTGGGTGCGTCTGGCGCTGGACGCGAGGTGCGAGCGCTGGAGCTATTCCGCGCACAGCGGCGACTACGGCAACGAGCTTGCTGCGCTGCTCGGCCGCAGCGGAGATACGGGCATCCGCGAGAGCCTGCTTCAGAGAACCATCACCGAGACGCTGCTCGTCTGCCCGTACATCACGGGCGTGGAGGGCTTCTCGTTTGCGCATAAGGCGGACGGCGTGACGGTGCGCTTCACCGTGAAAACGGTGTACAATTCCTTTGATACGGAGGTGGAAACGGCATGACGAAGGACGAAATTTTTGCCGCGATGGCGGCGGCCTATACGGGCGCGGGCAGCACGATCGAGGGCAGCTTCGCGGGCGATATCCTGCGCGCCTGCGCGGACGGCTGCGCGGAGCTGTGGAGCACGGAGATCGACGGGCTTGAAGAGCGCGCGTTCATCGCCAGCGCGTCGGGGGACGATCTCACGCGGGTGTGCGCCGACCGCGGCGTGGAGCGCCGCGCGGGAGAGGACGACGAGACGCTGCGCTCTCGTGCGCTTGAGAGCCTTGTCCGGCAGGGCGCGAGCGGCAACGCCGACGATTACGCGGCGTGGTGCGGCGCGGTGGAGGACATTCTGCGCGTGCGCGTGCTGCCCCTTGCGCGCGGCGCGGGGACGGTGGACATCGTGGCCGTCGGGCAGGACGGACGGGCCGCAGGCACGGCGGCGGTCGCGGCGGCGCAGCAGATCGTGGACGAAAAGCGTCCTGTCGGGGCGGACGCGAAGGTGTGCGCGGCGACGGAAAAGGCGCTGAACATCGCCGCGGGCGTTGTTTTGAGCGAGGGTGCGAGCATCGAAGGCGTCAGGACGGCGTTTGGAGCCGCTCTGAGCGCGTTCTGCCGTGAGGGGGCACTCACATCCTGCCTCGTCAGCTACGCGCGCGTGAGCGCGCTCCTGCTCGATTGCGTGGGGGTCGCGGACGTGCGGAGCTTCACACTCAATGGCGCGGGGACGAGCCTTGCCCTCGGCGAGCGCGAGATCGGCGTGCCCGGTACGCTGACGCTCACGGAGGTGACGGCATGAGGCTGCCGGAGAGCGTGACGAAGCTCGCGCCGGTCGGCGCGGTGCTCGAAGCGAGCGCGGCGGGCGAGGCGCTGCTGCGCGAAGCGGGGGAGCGGGTCAATGCGCGGCTGCTCGTCGGTCAGGCGGACGCGGCGGGGCT
>CAKTOJ010000002.1 GCA_934589665.1 uncultured Oscillospiraceae bacterium
AAGTACATCGCCACGAGCTGCATGGAGGTCTATCAGGACGCCCGTGTTTACGACACCGGCATGATCTGCATTATTGAGATCATGGGCCGCCACGCCGGCTGGCTGACCGCCGCCGCCGCACTCGCCACCGAGTATGGTGCGGGTCCGGATCTTATCTATCTTCCGGAGCGCGACTTCGACATGGATAAGTTCCTCGCCGATGTGGAGCGCGTTTACAAGGAAAAGGGCAACTGCATGGTCGCCGTGTCCGAGGGCATTCACTATGCCGACGGCAGCTTTGTCTCCGAGGCCAAGACCAGCGCGACCGACGGCTTCGGTCACGCGCAGCTCGGCGGTCTCGCCGCGCGCCTTGCCGACGTGGTCAAGCAGAAAACCGGCGCGAAGGTCCGCGGCATTGAGCTCTCCCTGCTCCAGCGCTGCGGCGCGCACCTCGCCAGCGAAACGGACATTGAGGAGGCCGTCATGGCCGGCCGTGCCGCGGTGGAGAACGCCGTCGCCGGCATCACCGACAAGATGGTCGCCTTCGAGCGCGGCACGGTCAACGGCCGCTACGCCTGCAAGACCAAGCTCCTGCCCCTCACCGAGGTTGCAAATGCTGAGAAGAAGGTCCCGCAGGAGTGGATCAATGCCGAGGGCAACGGTGTGACGCACGAGTTTATCGACTACGCCCTGCCGCTCATTCAGGGCGAGCCGAAGCTTCCGAAGGAGGACTCCCTCCCCCGCTTTGCCCGTCTCAAAAAGGTGCTGGCAAAGTAAAATGCTTTACAGAAAAAAGGAACCGATTCGAAAGAATCGGTTCCTCTTTTCTGTAAAATCGAGAAACGCCGCTCTCTGCTTCTGTTCAGCCGCACACAAAATCCTGTGCCGCTTCTCCGCTCTGCCACACGATGATTTCCGGTGTGAGCGGAAGCAAGGCTGTTTTATTGCTGCCGGATGTTTCATCACGCCATATTAGTTCTACGGTATTGTCTGCGGCATGATAAAGCTCGCCGCGGTTGACCGCACCGCCGTGGGATGCGGTGTCCGCCTCCTCCGGTACGGCTTTCTCCCATCGGTAGATATATACCCTCTGCACGCCGTCCGCGTTGAACTGCGCATTGTACACCAGCTCACTGCGCCCATCACCGTCAAAGTCGATGCTGTAGTCATCCGCATCAGAGCGCGGAAGACTGTGGCTCATACCGGCAGGAACCGTACCGTTCTCCGTCATGGCGTAGTACCGCGTAATGCGTCCGCCCCAGGTCTGTGTCTCAAAGCAGAAGCCGTGGTATCCAAGTACATTGTCTACTTCGCGGAGTGCAAAGCTGCGAAGCTCTGCCGTTGTCTCGTCGCAGTTCACACTGTCCTCCTCCAACAGCACATCATTCGGGCCGAGGAGTGCATAAGGAATGCTGCTGTGACCGTCGCCGGAGGGTTGTGCCGTGCCTGTTTGCAGCCGGGCTGACCACTGCTCACCCGCGGCGGTAAGGGTAAGATTTTCATAGGGAGAAACGGCCTTTTTCGCCGGAGAGGTCGGTATTTCCGCCTCCCTCTGTCCTGTTCCGCCGGTATTGAGCTGTTGGACACCGCCTACATAAAATAAGCAGACGGCAAAGGTGAGTATCAGCAGCGGCAGAGCGGTCTTTCTTGTCATGACAGTTCTCTTTTTCATCGTTATGTAAACAGCATAGCAGGACACATCACAAAAAGCAAGTTACAAAAAGGAAACGATTTTCTTACAAAACGTAACAAAGAGAGGGGAAACTCCCCTCTCCTTGCAATCCTCACAGGATAATGCAGATCAATCCACCGCTGCCCTCGTTGATGATGCGCTCAAGCGTCTGACGAAGCTTGGCGCGGGCGTCATCCGGCATGCGCTTGAGCTTGGCCTGAAGATCCTCACCAACGATCTCATGGAAGCTGCGGCCAAAGATGTTCGACTGCCAGATTTTTGCCGTGTCGCCCTCAAACTCCTGAAGAAGATAGTTCACCATGTCCTCGCTCTGCTTTTCATTGCCGACGATCGGCGACACGGTCGTTTCGATATCGGCGCGGATGATGTGCAGGCTCGGCGCGCTGGCCTTGAGCCGGACGCCGTAGCGGCCTCCCTGCTTCATGATCTCCGGCTCCTCCAGATTGAGCTCGTCGACCGTCGGAACGACGACGCCGTAGCCGCTCTCGCGTGCGTCACGGATCGCGTCGGCAACTTTGTCGTAATCCGTTTTAACTGCGGCAAGCTGTGTGAGCAGCTCCATCAGGTCGCCGTCGTCAGAGATCTGGAAGCCGGATTGCTCGCTGAGCGTCTGGTAGAACAGCTCGCGCGGGAGCTGGAGCTCCGCACAGGCAACACCGCTGCCAAGCGAAATGTTGAGCACCTTTGCCGTGCGGATGCCCTCGTAGGCACGCATAGCTTCCACAGCCGGCATGACCTCGCGGATTCGATGAAGCCCCTTTGCCCCCTCCCGGATGCTGCGGTAAAGTCCGGCCTTGATCGGGTGATCGCACGGCAGCGCCTCAACCCACGAAGGCAGAAACAGCTCCAGCTCGGTGAGCGGGAATTCGTAGAGGATGGCCTTGAGAATCTCCCCCACCGCCGCGTCGTCCAGCTCCAGACAATTAACCGGCAGGCAGCACACGCCGTAGCGTGCCGCAATATCGTTCGCCATCGCCTGCACGCGCTCGGAGGTGGGATCAACGGCGTTGAGCAGCACGAGAAACGGCTTGCCGATCTCCTGAAGCTCGCGGATCACGCGCCCCTCGGCTTCAATATAGTCCTCGCGCGGGATGTCTGTGATGCTGCCGTCCGTCGTGACGACAATGCCAATGGTGGAGTGCTCACGGATCACGCGCGTCGTGCCGAGCTCGGCGGCCTCGGCCATTGTGACCGGGTGGTCGGCCCACGGCGTGGAAACCATGCGCGGGCTGTCTCCGTCCGCCTGCCCCGTCGCACCGGGCACCATGTAGCCCACGCAGTCGATGAGCCGCACCGAGCAGCTCGCCCCCTCGTCGAGCATGATGTCGACGGCCTCTTCTGGCACGAATTTAGGCTCGGAGGTCATGACTGTTCGGCCGCTTCCACTCTGTGGAAGCTCATCCTTGGCACGCTCGCGGCGATAGACATTGTCGATGTTCGGGATGATCTGTGTTTCCATAAAGCGCTTGATAAAGGTCGATTTTCCGGCGCGCACCGGCCCGACCACACCGATATAAACGTCGCCGGATGTGCGCGTGGCGATATCCTGATAAATGCCGGTATTTGTTGTCATAACGATCTCCTCCGAATCCTCACCGTTCTTGCTTCACTATATGTCCGCACCGCACGGGGTATGACAAGCCGGAAAAAGAAAAAAGAGCCTGTCGGCTCTTTTTCCTCTCAGCGGCTCAGCGCTTGCGCGGGATCAAAAGCATCTCTCCGGCGGTGACGTCCGTTTCAGCGGAAAGCTCGTTGGCAGAGAGAATATCGGACACGGTTGTACGGTATTCCTTGGCAATATCCCACAGCCGCTGCCCAGGAAGCGGCGCGCGCAGAATCAGCGACGGCGCGGCCTCCGCACTCTCCTTGCGCGGCTCGGACTTGAGCGCGCACAGACACGGGCAGCGCCGCTGCGCAGTGCACTCGAGCGTAAATACTGCCGGAAAGCGAACCTCGATGCCGCCCGCGGCAGCGGATGCGCTGAGCTCTCCGGAACTCACACTCCGCACGACGGCACGGCAGCCATCCGGTACCGCAGTCTGCGCGCTGATCTCCACCCGGCGCTCGACAGCAAGCGGCGCGCCATCCTCAGCCAGATAGAGAACATGCATGTCGGCCGTGCAGCGCAGCAGCGCGCGGTCTCCCTCCACCGTCAGCTCCACATCGCCGAAGCTGACCTCCACGCCCAGCACGGAAGCCACTTCCACGCCGGTCTCGATCTGTTCGCGCACCGGGTGCTCGTGGGTGACAAGCTGCGGGGCGGCACAAAGTTCCAGCGTCTGCATCTGCGCGGTAAGCTCATGAGAAACGCTGTAGAGGTCGCAGATGCAGCGCAGCGTGACACATTCCCGCAGCACGGCAAAGGCATGCAGGAATAGCTTGACGGAGATTGTGCGGCCGCCGTCCTCCGTGCCGAGGCGGGATTCCGCACCTGTCAGGCGCAGAAAGACCTCAGCCGAAGCTGTTTCGCCGCTCTCGCCGCTGCCCTCGATGATTTGAGAAAACGGCAGCTCCGCCGTCATCCGACAAATCGTCCCGCTTTCAGACAGGTAGAGGATATCCGTGCATACAATGCCCTTGACGATCAGCTTGCTGCCGATCAGACGCGTTTCCGTCACGCGCGGTTGAGCACTCATGCGCAGCAGCTCCGCGGCAGGCTCCTTTGTACCGGAGAGCACGATCTCATCGGAAAAGACAAAGTCCTTGTCGCGCAGAGCGCGGATAAGTGAGACCTCCTGCGTCTGGCAGAGCGTTTCAATGCCGTTTTCCCCGCTCTCCGCAATCTCACTGCATACAGTCAGCTGCGTGGCGCAATATGGCGCGGCGGTCAGCTCGAGGACAGCGCGCGTTAGGATCTTGCGTGGATTGAGCGCGCGGATCTCCAGCGCGCTGACCGTACCGTCCAGCCGGACCTCGCTGCACCCCTCGCGCATCCTGACATCCAGCGTTTCCTCGACCGGCAGACTGTACGAAAAGCTCTTGAGTCCACCGTTCCCGTCTGCTATGTACAGCAGTGTGATGTGCAGCGTGCCGGAAACGGAAACGCGTGTGTCGGCGATCTCTTTGCCGCGCAGGAAAAGAGAGCCGCTGCTCTCCACGATGCGTCCGATATCCGGACAGTAATCCGGAACGATGGTCTCAGCGCTCTGTTCATGCTTCTCGCTCACCGGCGAGGGCGCGTCATAGCAGGAATAAGTCTCTTTGCGCAGTTCAAGTTCCATGGAAGTCCTCTCCTTCGGTGTGGTTTTGCTCCACCTTATGCAGCAAAGGACAGCTTTATTCCCTGCTTTCCCGGATGCCGAAAAACAAACGCAGTACGCTTCCAAGGGCTTTGGGCGACTTCCAGACCACGATTTTCATTCCCTCACCTCCTCCGAATACAGCCCCAGCCGCAGACAATGAGCAGCAGCGCGACCAGAAACATCAGAAAGCCGACCGGGAAAATGGCGACAATAAAGATTGCCAGCCCGAGTGCCAGTGCGCAGATGCCAAACGGGCACCAGTTTCTGCCCCACACGGCCGCACCTCCTTTCCCCTGTTCCTGATGCTACAGTATATACAGCCTCTAAAGTATTTGTGCAAAGAAAGAAGCGGCGGACAAATGTCCGCCGCCTTCCTTTATTTTTTCCATTCCCGCAGATCCTTCAGCTCCGCATAAAGCCGCAGATAGCTCTCGTGTCGCGAGCGGGCAATCTGCCCGTTTTTGACCGCATCGAGCACCGCGCAGCCCTTTTCTCTGGTATGGCTGCATCCGACAAAGCGGCAGGAGTCCAGATAAGGCCTGAAGTCCAAAAAGGTTTCGGGAAGCTTCGCCTTGAGCTCCAAGCCGAGTCCCTCCGTGTCAAATGAGGAAAAGCCCGGCGTATCGATAATTTCCGCACCGTTTTTTAGTGTAAAAAGCTCAACATGGCGCGTGGTATGACGGCCACGGCCCAGTGCCTGACTGACCTCGCCGACCTTGAGGGAAAAGCCTGGCTCAAGCGCATTGAGCAGGCTTGATTTTCCAACACCGGAGTTTCCTGTAAAGGCAGAAAGCTTTCCAGCAATTTGCTCTCGCAGCTCGTCGATTCCATTCCCGCTCTCGGCGCTGGTGAGGACACAGGGAAGCCCCGCCTTCTTATAAATGCCGCACAGCTCGTCCGCCCGGTCCAGATCGGACTTATTGATACAGATAAGCACATCGCAGTTTTTCAGCGCGGCGATGGCGGTCATGCGGTCGATGAGATATGGATCGGTCTGTGGAATGGCGTTTGAGGCAACGATCACAAGCTGGTCAATATTGGCGACGGCGGGACGCGCAAAGGCGTTGCGCCGCGGCTCGATCGCGTCCACGATGCCATCCCCGCCGCCCGCAGCACTATACTCCACAAGGTCTCCGACGAGTGGAGAAACGCCGCTTTTGCGGAAGCGCCCGCGCGCGCGGCAGGTCACAAGCCTGCCGTCACCGGCATCGACATAGTAAAAGCCGCTGAGAGCCTTTTTGATCCTTCCCTTCACGGCGCCTCCGGAGGCGTGCCCTCCATCGCGGACACCGACGGATCGGCGCCGTCGCTGACAGTCAGGACAATCTCGGTGCCGGTTTCAACCGAAGTCGCGGCGGCAATGCTCTGCTTCGTTACAGTTCCCTCCGCGGCGTCGCTGTACTCATGGCGCACCTCACTGACCTTGAGCCCCAGCGTCTCTGCCAGATCCTGCGCTGTGTCGAGCGGCAGTGTCAGGAACGATGGCACAGCCACAGGCTTCGGCTCGGGTCCCTTGCTGACGATCAGCGTCACCGTGTCGCCCGTGTGCAGTGTGGCGCCGGCGGCAGGATCTGTGCGGATCACCGTGCCATACTCGGCGTCATTGTACTCGAATTTGGCGTTGTCCAGATTCAGCTCCAGCCCAAGCTGGTTCAGGTTGATCTTTGCCACGCGGTGCTCTTGACCGACCACGTTCGGCATGGTGTCCGTTTTTTCGCCTGTGCTGACAAACACCTGAATTTCACGGTTGCTGCGCACCACATTGCCCTCTGTGGGCGACTGCTCAACGATCTGTCCTGCGGCATACTCGCTGCTCTCGCGGCTGCCGACCTCAACGATTGTGAAAATACCCTTGACCGCCGGATCCTCATTTGCCTCGTCGATTGTCTTGCCGAGAAGATCCGGCACGGTGAACTCCGTCTGCACCGGATTCTTTTGGAAGCTCCCCATAACGACGCTCCAGATCACAAAGGCCAGTGTCAGCGCCAACGCAATCGCACCGGCTGTGAGCAGACGCCTGCGCGTTTTGGCGGTGCCGTCAAGCTCATCCTCCGGCTCGTCGTCGGCGTCTCTGCGCGGCGCCACAGCCTGCACAGCGGGGATATACTGCGTCGGCTCGTCCGATTCCGGCTTGCGCAGGTCCTCGATGTTGAAATCCAGATCGACGTCCGGATTTTTGCGGAATTCCTCCAGATCGACGAGCATTTCGTCCGCTGTCTGGTAGCGTCTGGAAATATCGGAGGCCATGGCCTTCATGCAGATCTTTTCCAGCGTCTCCGGCACCTCCGGATTGATCTCACGCGGTGAGAGAGGAACGCTGCTCAGGTGCTGGATGGCGACCGATACGGCGTTGTCCCCCTCAAAGGGCAGCCGGTTCGTCAGCATTTCGTAGAGCACGACGCCGGCCGAGTAGATATCCGAACGCGCATCGGGCCGGTTGCCCTTCGCCTGCTCGGGAGAAATGTAATGGACGGAACCGAGCGCTTCCTGCGTCATGGTGTTGGCTGAGTTGGAAAGGCTTGCAATGCCGAAGTCCGTAACCTTGACGCTGCCATCGCGCAGAACCATAATGTTCTGTGGCTTGATGTCGCGGTGGACGATGCCGCGCGAGTGCGCGTGGCTCAGTCCCTTCATGATCTGCGTGATAAAATGCAGCGCCTCGCGCCAGTTGAGCTGGCCGCGCCGCTCCATGTACTGCTTGAGCGTGATGCCGTCAATGAGCTCCATGACGATGTATTCCGGAGAGGAGCGCGACACGTCGTAAACGGAAACAATATTCGGATGCGAGAGCATTGCGATGGCCTGCGACTCGTCGTAGAAGCGGCGGCGGAAATCCGCATCGCTCGCAAAATCGCTTTTTAACACCTTAACGGCGACCAGACGGTTGAGCCGGTGGCACTTGGCCTTGTAGACCATGGCCATGCCGCCGCTGCCGATCAGCTCGAGCAGCTCATAGCGGTTGTCCAGCATTCTGCCGATCATTTGATCCATGAAAAAATGCCCTCCCTTCCTCAGCGTTCGCACAGCAGCACGGCTGTGACGTTATCCGGTGCGCCGCGCTGCCTGGAAAGTGCAAGAAGCCGCTCAAGACTTTCCTCCGGCGTACTGCCACCGCGCACGGCCTCCAGCATTTCCTCGTCCCGTGCCGTCACGACAAGGCCGTCTGAGCACAGAAGAAGCTGGTCGCCCTGTGCCATGGTCACCTCGTAAACGTCGCAGGCAATATGCTCCTCCGGACCAAGCGCGCGCGTGATGAGATTGCGGTTCGGGTGCGTGCGCGCCTGCTCGGGCGTGATATTCCCGCTTTCGATCAGGCCCTCCACGACCGAATGATCGCGTGTCACGCGCGCAATGCCGCTGCCGCTGATATGATAGGCGCGGCTGTCGCCGACATTGCAGATGACCACACGGTCGCCGCAGGTCACAGCGGAGACGAGCGTCGTCCCCATGCCGCGGCACTCTTCATGTTCCGCGGCGTGCCGGTTCACGGCGGTGTTCGCCTTTGCAACGCAGAAGGATGCAGCCTCATGGACCTGCTCAGCCGTCATGTCCTCCCGCAGCACCCCGCGCAGTGCGTCGATGAACGCGCGCACGGCAAGCTTGCTGGCGGTTTTGCCGCTGTTCTCCCCGCCCATGCCGTCGCAGACAACGGCAAGAAGCTGACCGTCGCTCACGCCGCGCTCAATGGCAAAGGTATCCTGATTTTCGCGGCGCTGAAGTCCAACATCCGTGATGCCAAATGCTTTCATGGTCATTTCTTCTCCTTTGCCTCCATCTCCTTGCGCCGCAACTGGCCGCAGGAGGCATCGATGTCTCCGCCGAGACTGCGGCGGACGGTCGCGGTCAGGCCGTGGCTCTCCAGTCGCTTTTGAAAGGCCGCGACACGGCGGCTTGGCTTAAATTCGCTTTCAACCACATCATTGAGCGGGATCAGGTTGACGTGTCCCGGCATCCCGCGGATCTTTTCGGCCAGCAGGTCCGCCTGCCAGTCATGGTCGTTCACGCCGTCGATCATCGCGTACTCAAACGAAATGCGGCGGCCCGTTTTCCTGAAATAACGGTGGCAGGCGGCAAAAAGCTCCTCCACGTCGTAAGCATTGTTGACCGGCATGATGCGGCTGCGTGTCGCGCTGTCCGGCGCATGGAGTGAAACGGACAGCGTAAGCTGAAGATTTTCCTCCGCCAGCGCGTCAATGCCCGGCACGACACCGCAGGTGGAGAGCGAAATATGCCGCATGCCGATGTTCAGCCCATCGGGATGATTGACAAGTTCAAGGAAGCGCAGCACATTTGCGCGGTTATCCATCGGCTCACCGATCCCCATGAGGACAATATTGGAAATCTCCCGTCCAGAGTCCAGCTGCGTGAAAAGCACTTGATCGAGCATTTCAGAAGGTGTTAAGTCTCTTACCTTGCCAGCAACTGTGGATGCGCAGAATTTACATCCCATCCGACAGCCGACCTGCGAGGAAATGCAGACGGTGTTGCCGTGGTGATAGCTCATAAGTACGGTCTCGATGCAGTTGCCGTCCTGCAGCTCCCATAGATACTTGATGGTGCCGTCGAGCCGGGAAACCTGCTTGCGCGCCACGGTCGGCACGGTGATGTAAAATTCTCCGGCAAGCTTTTCACGCAGAGGCTTAGAGAGATTGTTCATCTCAGAAAAGCTTACCGCTCCTTTATGGAGCCATGAGAACACCTGCCTGCCGCGAAAGGCCGGCTCGCCCATCGCGCACAGCGCGTCAGTGATCTCCTGCTGGGTCATGGATTTGATATCGGTCATAATCGTCCTCTTATTTGCGCTTCATGCGGCAGATGTAAAAGCCGTCTGTTCCCTGACGCTGCGGCCAGAGCGTGATATGTCCCTCCACACGCCCGATGGGATCGGACAGCCGAAAGGTATCGTAGGAAAAATCGGGATGTCCGCGCAGAAACGCATCCGTCACCTGCTCATTTTCCTCCGGAAGGATCGTACAGGTGGAGTAAACAAGCGTTCCGCCGGGCTTCACATAATGCGCAGCGTTATCCAGAATGGCGCTTTGGATCGCCGGCAGTCCCGAAAGACCGCCGAGCTCCTTATAGCGGATATCCGGTTTCTTGCGGATGATGCCGAGTCCGGAGCACGGAACATCGCACAAAACCACATCCGCCTTTTCAACCAGCGCTTCATCGCGCACACGTCCGTCCGCCAGACGGACCTCCATGCAGCGGATGCCGAGCCGTTCCGCTCCGGCCTCCATCAAACGAAGCTTGTGTTCCTCCATATCGCAGGAAAGTATTTTCCCTTTACCGTCCATGAGCATTGCCATCGCAAAGGATTTCCCGCCCGGAGCAGCGCAGGTGTCGATCACAAAATCACCCGCGCGCGGCGCAGCGGTCAGCGCCGTCAGCTTCGCCGCAGCATCCTGAACGGTGAACCAGCCCTCGCGCCAGGCGCTCAGGCTCTCCAGATCACCTGTGCCGCTGACGGTGAAGCAGTCCGCAAGCCATGGGTGCGGCATCACCGTTACACCCTCTCGCGTAAGTGAGGCACATAATTTATCTGCATCCGTCTTTAGAGTATTGGTCTGGATGCTTGTCGGCACACTTTCGTTGTTGGCAAGGAAAAACGCCCTTGCCTCCTCTTCGCCCAGAAGCGGTACGATGCGCTCAACCAGTTCGCGCGGATGACTTGTCCGAACCGAAAGCTCTTCAATCGGATCGTGAAAGGAAAGCGGCTCGTTCCGCTTTCGCTCGACGCTGCGCAGAACGGCGTTGACCAGTCCAGCCGCGCGGGCGAGCTTATGGGCCTTCGCCATCTCCACCGCTTCATTGACCGCGGCGTTGACCGGCACCTTGTCCATCAGAAGGATCTGGTACGCGCCCACACGCAGAATGTCAAGCAGCAGTGGTTCCAGCTTTTCAATCCGCTGCGTCAGGCAGCGGGAAATACAGCGGTCAATGTAGATGCGGTTCTGCATCACGCCGTAGGCAATGCGGCTGGCAAAGGCCGCGTCGCGGCTGGAAAGTCCACTGCGCTTGAGCGCCTGCTTGAGCGCACCATCCACCCACGCGCCGTTCCGGCGGCAGGCTGCAAGTGTTTCCAGCGCGGCTTCGCGCGCATGATCCACCCTCATCGGCGGCTCCCACGGCGGTTCGAGCGGCCCATAAAGATCAGTACATAGCGCAGCAGCTGTACGAGCGAGGAAAGCAACGCCGCCACATACGTCAGCGCGGCCGCGCGAAGCACCCGGCGCGCGCCGGAAAGCTCCTCATCCTCCAAAATATGCTCGCCCTCCAGCGTTTCCAGCGCGCGGTGCGAAGCGTTGAATTCAACCGGCAGCGTGACAAGCTGAAAGAATGTGACGACGCCGAAGAGCACGATGCCGAGCAGCAGCATCGTCTGGCTGTAGAGCACAAGGCCGATCATCAAAATGATGAAAGAGGCCTGTGAGCTGAACTGCGTCGTCTTCACGATGGCACTGCGCAGCCTGACCGGCCCATAGCCAACGGCGTACTGCACCGCATGCCCTGCCTCATGCGCCGCAACGCCGACCGCTGCGACCGTGGGCGCGTCGTAGACATTGTCGGAAAGATAGATCATATTGCTGCGTGGATCATAATGGTCGGTCAGATTGCCCGAGCAGCGGGCAATGCCGACGCCGCGCACGCCATGGGAACGCAGAACGGCATCGGCCGCCTGTGCACCGGTGAGCCCCCGGCGGTTATACACCTTGCTGTAGCGCGAAAAGTTACTGCTCACCTGCGACTGCGCATAGAGCGAGAGGATCAGAACCGGCAGCAGCAAAATGAGATAAATCGTGTTGGACTGATAATAAAGACTGTTATACGGCATATATGTGCTCCTTTCACGCCTCTGTCTTGAGCGGATGGCCGCGCAGGTAATCCGCCGCCGCCATGCGCTTGCCGCCCTCGGCCTGAAGCTGCGTGATGATAAGGCTCCTTCCGTCACCGCATGCGACAGAAAGGCCGCGCTTGACCGCGCGCATCGTTCCGGGTGCATCAGAGGTCTCCTCACCCAGAGAAGCCGCATAGACCTTGACTGCCTTGCCGTCCACACTGGCCGCCGCGCAGGGCCATGGGATCAGCCCGCGCACCTGACAGTCGATCTCCCGCGCGCTTTTCGTCCAGTCGATGGGAGAGAGCGTGCGGTCGAGCATGGGCGCGTAGGTAAACGCTGACTCGTCCTGCGGTGTGCGGGATGCTGTGCCGTCGGCGAGGGTCGGAATAGTCTCACTCAGCGCCTGTGCGCCAAGCTCGGCCAGACGCGCTGTCAGCGCTGCAGCATCCTCCTGCTCCCCGATCTCAGTCGAGACCGCGCGGATCACATCGCCCGCGTCCAGCGCCGACACCATATACATGATGGATACGCCGGTCACATGCTCGCCGTTGAGGATCGCCCAGTTGATGGGTGCTGCGCCGCGGTACTTCGGCAGAAGCGAGGAGTGAACATTGATGCAGCCGTACTTTGGAAGCGTCAATATCTCCTCCGGCAGGATCTTTCCGTAGGCGGCAACGACGATCAGTTCAGGCGCAAGCTCCTTCAAAATGCCGAGCGCTTCGCCGCCCCGCATGCTCAGGGGCTGATAAACCGCCAAGTTTTTTGTTAATGCATATTCCTTTACAGGCGAGAATGTCAGCTTCATCCCGCGGTTTTTCGGCTTGTCCGGTTGAGTGAACACGCCAACAATCTCGTGTCCGTCCTCCACCAGCCGGCGAAGCGATGCGAGAGCGAAATCGGGCGTACCCATGAATACGATCCTCATTCTTCGTCGTTCCTTTCGTACTCGTCCTCATGTTCGCGCAGATACTGCTCAAGCTCCTCGTCAGAGAGCAGACGCTCGCAGTGCTCGCTGAACAGATGTCCGTCCAGATGCTCGATCTCATGGCAGAAGCAGCGGGCGGTGATGTCCTCATCCTCGACCTCAAAGGTAGTACCGTCGCGGTCCTGCGCACGCACGCGGACCGTATACGGACGCGTGACAACGCCCCAGCGTCCGGGCAGGCTCAGGCAGCCTTCGAGGCCGGTCTGCTCACCCTCCGCCTTGATGATCTCAGGATTGACGAGCTCGATGATCTCGCCCTCGCTGTCCTCCACAATGCACACACGGCGCAGGATGCCGACCTGCGGAGCGGCAAGACCGACGCCGCCGGATTCCTCCAGCGTTTCGCGCATGTCATCAAGCAGCAGATGCAGCCTCTCATTGAACTCCGTCACAGGGTGACAAACCTTTTCCAAACATGGATCGCCCTTTTTTCTGATCTCACGAATTGCCATGGTATTTCCTCCTATTGTATCGCATTGCAGTCCGCAAAAATGTCGAGACCGCGGTTTTCCTTGTGCTGATAAAACGCGTAAAGGTACTCCGCCACCAGCCGGCGAAGCGCCGAGCATGCCTTTCCCACAAGAAAGACACGGTAGCGGTAGCGGTTGTTGACCTTCACCACTCCCGCGCCAGCGGGGCCGAGCACCTCGATATGAAGCGCCTGAAGCTCATCACGCCGCTCGATAGCGAAGCACAGCGCGTCGCGCAGTGCCCGCGCGGCACGCATTACGCGCCCCTCGTCCGTTCCGGTGACGGTGAACGAAAAAAGATCGGCAAACGGCGGATAACGCCGCAGCCAGCGAAGATGGATCTCGCTTTCATAAAAGGACAGGTAGTCCTGCTCGGCAGCGGCGCGGATCACATCGTTTTCCGGCGTGTAGGTCTGAATAACGGCTCTTCCCTGCTTGCCGCCGCGTCCCGCGCGGCCCACGACCTGCGAGAGCAGGCTGAAGGTTCGCTCCGGCGCGCGGTAATTGTCGATATAAAGCGACGAATCGGCGCACAAAACGCCGACGAGCGTCACATTTTCAAAATCCAGGCCCTTGGCAACCATCTGGGTCCCGAGAAGGATCGGTATTTTTTCCTCTTCAAACTGCCGCAGCAGCTTCTCGTGTCCATGAGACGCGCCGACGGTGTCTGTATCCATCCGCAGGATCTTTACACCGGGAAAAAGCGCATGCAGCTCCTCCTCCGCCTTCTGCGTACCGGCACCGATATGCTTCATAATGCCGCCGCAGTGCGGACAGTGGTCATAGGCCGGTTCACTGTATCCGCAGTAGTGGCACATGAGCCTGCCGTTCGCGCTGTGGTAGGTCATCGGAACGCTGCACCGCGGGCACTCGGGAACCTCCCCACACTCTCCGCAGAGAAGCATGCGGCTGTTGCCGCGGCGGTTGAGAAACAGAATGCTTTGCTCGCCGCGGGAAAGATTTTCTTCCAGCTCGTGCCGAAGCATCCGACTGATCGAGGTCTCGTTTCCCGCGCGAAGCTCCTCACGCAGATCGGCAATGAGCACCTGCGGAAGGGCTTTTTCATTGTACCTTCTGTGAAGGAAAAACGCTTGATAGCGCCCTTCCTTCGCGTAATATGTCGTCTCAACAGTCGGCGTTGCCGAGCCGAGCAGAAGCAGCGCCCCATGCTGAGCGCAGCGGAACTGCGCCACATCACGCGCGTGATAGCGCGGCGGATTTTCCGACGCGTAGGTTGGCTCCTGCTCTTCATCCATGATGATAAGGCCGAGATCGGGCAGCGGGGCAAATACCGCGCTGCGCGTGCCGAGCACGACCTTGACCTCCCCGCGCCGGATGCGCTTCCACTGGTCATAGCGCTCCGTGAGCTGAAGGCCGCTGTGGAGCATCGCGGCGCAGTCGCCAAAGTAGGCGGAGAACTTCGCCATGATCTGCGGCGTAAGCGCGATCTCCGGTACCAGCAGCATGGCCGTGCGTCCCATTGCAAGCGTTTCCTCAATGAGGCGGAGATATACCTGCGTCTTGCCGCTGGCTGTGACACCGTGCAGAAGCGCTGCGCCCGCCTCACGGCGGGCTGTGAGTGATAAAAGTCCTTCAAAAGCCGATTGCTGCTCGTCGTTAAGCACGATAGGCTCGGCTGAGACGGCAGGAGCGTATTTGCTCACGCGCAGGACCTCCTGCCTGGAGAAGCTGACAATGCCGGCCTTTTCCAGCCCGCGCAGTGTTTGCAGCGACGCGCCGGTGTAGTAGCACAGGTCTGACGAGGACAGCGTTCCCTCCGCACACAGCATTTCGACCGCCGCATAGCGCAGCGGCGCACTGCGGCGCTTTGGCTCGACTGCGGCAAGCGCATCCTCAGCACCCATCGCCAGACTCACCATGCGCACGGACTTGTCGCTGATCTGGCGGATTGCCGTCGTCTCGGAGTAGAGAACACCGCGTTCACATAAAAGCTTCAGGCGCTTTGCCGCTTGTGCGCCGCCGAGCTCTTCAAGCTCGCCGCGCTCCATCTCTCCCCGCGCTGCAACGGCCTCCAGCAGCAGAGCATCCGTACGGTTGGACGCGCGCAGCGCGGCAAGCTCGCTCTCCTGCACACCGTCGGCAAGACGGTAGGTCTCACGGTAGCGAAACCAGATCCCCGCAGGCAGCATGGTCCTCAGTGCATCATAGTACGTGCAGAAGCAGCGTGCCTTCATCCATCTGGCAAGGCGCAGAAATTCGTCATTGAGCAGCGGCCGCTCGTCCAGCACGGAGAAAACCGGCTTGAGTCTCTCCTCCGCCTCGCCGGAGGTAACTTCAAACACCATTCCCTCCGTGCGGCGGTTTCCGCGTCCGAAGGGAACGATCACACGGACGCCCGCGCAAACCGCATCAGTCAGCTCCTGCGGCACCAGATAGGTATAAAGCTTGTCCGCGCTGTAGGGTACGCCGGAGAGTGCGAGCTTAGCCAGGCATTCCATTTCGACTCTCTCCCCTCCGCCGTCCTGCATTGCGCTCTGTTTCTTACGGATTACTTATTGATGTGTGTATCGATGTCAGCGGCGCTGATCTCACCGTCAGCCACCTCGTTGATGGCGGAGGTGACGGGCTTTTCCTCCAGCGGCATCCCCTCCTGCTCGGCGTCCTCGGCGATCTGGCGGGCGCGGCGCGCGACCACATTGACCAGCAGATAACGGTTGGGGACATTCTTGATAAGCGTGTTCATAGCAGGATAGAGCATCATAATAAATTACTTCCTTTCGCCGCAGCGCGGCATGATTTCATAAAATAACGGATTCACTTACTGTAAAATTTCCATACGCTCGGCCGGGCGGCAGTGCTCGGCGAGCATAATGGCGTTGATCTCGCGCACGGCGTTTTCCACCGTGTCGTTGACGACAAAATAATCATAGGTGTTAGCGGTCTGCAGTTCGACCTTCGCGCGCACCAGACGCTTCTGGATCTTCTCGGGGCTGTCCGTTCCGCGGCTGGTCAGACGCTTTTCCAGCGCGTCCCACGACGGCGGGGCGATGAAAATGCGCACGGTCTCCGGCCGCTTGCCGACGACCTGTATGGCGCCCTGCACCTCGATGTCGAGGATAACATCCTTGCCCTGTGCCATCGCCTCGTCCACATAGCGCTTAGGTGTCCCGTAGAAATTGCCGACATATTCGGCATATTCCAGAAATTCGTCCTGCTGGATCATGCTGCGGAAACGGTCAACGTCAATAAAATGATAATGGACGCCGTCGATCTCGCCCTCGCGCGGTGCGCGCGTTGTGGCCGATATCGAAAAATACAGATCGTCACGGTCCCGCAGCAGTTCCTTGAGAACGGTGCTCTTTCCGACGCCGGACGGACCGGAGATGATAAATGTTTTTCCCGTTTTCATAGTCTATTCTTCCTCTTCTCCCAAAATTTCAAGCCCAAGGCGCGCGGCCAGCTTCTCTGCCGCGATGGCGCTGAGCACCACATGGTCGCTGTCCATCACAAAAACAGATGCGGTCTTTCGGCCGTAAGTCGCGTCAATGAGCATCCCCCGCTCGCGCGATTCCTGGATCAGGCGCTTGATAGGCGCCGAATCCGGACTGACAATGGCGACCAGACGCTCGGCAGACACCATGTTGCCGAAGCCGATGTTGATAAGCTTCATAGCCGCTCCCTTACTCGATGTTCTGCACCTGCTCGCGGATTTTTTCAACCTCCGCCTTTAGAGCGACCACATCGCGCGCAATGGCGATATCGTTGCATTTTGAACCGATCGTGTTGCTCTCGCGGTTGACCTCCTGAATGAGGAAGTCCATCTTGCGCCCCATAGGCTCGTCGGAGGCGAGCATCGTGCGCAGTTGGGAGACATGTGAGCGCAGGCGGACGGTCTCCTCATCCACGGCGATCTTGTCGGCAAAAATGGCAGCTTCGGTGAGGATGCGGCTCTCGTCGATGGTCGTCGACTGCAGCACCTCCTCCATCTTTGCCGTCAGGCGCGCGCGGTACTCCTCGACCGTCTGCGGCGAGCGCTCCTCGACCAGTCCGGTGATACGCTCGATCGTGTCAAGCCGTCCGCCGATATCAGCGGCCAGACGCTCGCCCTCGGTCGCGCGCATCGCATTGTATGCCGCCAGTGCGTCGTCGAGCACGGCACACAGGTCTGCGGCAACGGCCTCCAGATCCTCCTCCGCCTTTGTCACGGTCAGCACGTCGGGAAATTTGGCGATCGAAGCAGCACTGATCTCACTTGTGAGGCCGCAGGCCTCGTTGATCTCCAGCAGAGCCTTATAGTAGCCCTCAGCCAGCGGACGGTTGAGCTTAACGACCGTCTCATCCGCGGCAGAATTATCAAGCGTGACAAACACGTCGACCTTTCCGCGGGAGATCGCCTTCTGCACCCGTGCCTTGACGGCATCCTCAGCAAAGATATACGCGCGCGGCATTTTCACCGTGCAATCAAGATACCGGTTATTGACGCTCCGAACCTCGACCGTGATATCGCGTCCGTTTTTCATTTCGCGGGCCCGTCCGTAGCCCGTCATACTCTTGACCAATGCGACTTCCTCCTTACATTTGTTCAGAACATGCACGGCAGGCAGAAATATCCTCCGCCGCCGAGAAGATTGCAGCACAGCGCCGCCATGCACCAGTTGGTGCATGCGTCGTTTCCGCAGCTCGTGGAAACCGTTTCGTACCCCTGCGGCCGGTAGCCGCGGTTGTTGAATGCGGCCATCGCCTGACGGTATTCCGGATTACCCGGCTCCATCCGGCAGGCCGTTTCAAAATACCGCTTCGCCTCGTCCAGCCAGCCGCGGCGGTAGCAGACGTTGCCCATCAGGAAATTCCACTCCGCGTTATGCTCGCTGACCGCCGCGAGCAGCCGTTCGGCCTGCGAGATATCCCCGCGCGCGATGGCGACACGAATCTGCTGCATAATGGGATCGGCGCTCGTGTAGCCGCTCTGCGTCGTGCCGTAATAGCTCTGCTGTGCGGTGCCGTACCCGCCGCCGGCCTTACGCTGCTTCTGAATCTGCTCATAGGCCTCGTTGATCTCCTTCATTTTCTCCTGTGCGAGATCGGCGAGCGGATTGTCGTGATAGTTATCCGGATGATACTTCCTTGCCAAGTCTCGATAGGCCTTTTTGACCTCTTCATCCGAAGCGGAGGGCGATACATTTAATACTTTATAGGGGTCGTTCATAGTGTTTCCTCGTGTGCGTTTGATTTCTGACAGCTCGTCCGCCTGCGGCGGCGATAGGTCCCGTCGAGCACGGCCTTGCCGATCCCGTACAGGCTTTCGTAAAAGATACTATTTAAAATCGGCGTCCATACACCGTAGTCTATGAGTGCGTAGGCGCTTGCCATCCGGTCGATGGAGGCATCCAGCGTTTCGGCGACGGCGAGATTGTCCGTCTCGCCCATGTGCTCCCCTTCAATGGAGTAGCGGCAGCGAAGCGGGTTGTAGTTTCCGCTCTTCGCGTCCTTTGTAAAATCATCCGCCGCATCGACCAGATAAATCCAGCGGCCGAGGTGGTACAAAATCTGCTCGAGCACGCGCCGCCGGCGCTCGTCCGGCACATCGGCGGCCATATCCGCCATCAGAGCCGCAAACGGGTCTGCCGCACGGTCGATGGACGCGCATTGCTCCGTCTCCAGTGCGGCAAGCGCACGAAGATGCTCCCGTACCGATGCGTCAAAGTCTGGACGCCGCACGCTCGCTGTGCGATAGGCACGGCGGAGCGGAAGTGCGGCCGCGCGGTACTTGAATGAGCCGAAAAAGCCGTGATCGGCAATGTGATCTTGTAACTGCCACCAAGCGAGCACGACGCTGCGGTCTGCCGCTTCCTCCAGCGCCGGCGTGCTCTCCTGCGCACGGCAGCCCCTGCACGGATGGACCGCACAGCGCCGGACGCAGCACGTCTCCTCCCCACCGTCTGAAAGCAGGATGGCAAGGAGCGTGAAGTCGTAGTTGAGCAGAAAACGCGCGGCAAAGCCGTACCGTTGTCCGAGCGTGTGACACAGCCCGCAGTAGACCGCACGAAACCGTTCCTTTTCCTCCGTGCTCAGCCGCGCCTGCGAGGGCAGAACATAGCCGAACATCCGCTTTAGAGCGTCTGCGTGATGGTAAAAACCATCCCGCCCGTGCGCTTCATCCTGCGGTCATAAACGATCGCCGGGATCATCCCCAGGCAGAACGCCGCAATGGCGATGCCATAGCGCAGTCCCTCGCTTGCGACAGCGAAGGAACAGAAATAGCCGAGCAGGAACAAAACGATCGGCACGGCGTAGACCAGCAGCATGACCTTATAAAGCCTTTTGTTGCTGCTCTCGACCACGACCTTCTGCCCCGCCTGCGCGCCGATGGGGTTGAGCGCCACGGCATGCGTGGACGAGCCCTGCATCCCGCAGCCCGAACAGCTTTCGCAGTCGTGTCCGCAGGCTGATTTGCGCGGAACGGATATCTCTGCTCTGCCGCCGCGCAAAAGCTTTTCAACTGTTGCAATTTGTGTCATGGGTACTCCTTTTGAATATCAGGCCTCACCGGTGGTGTCGGCCCTTTCGTTCAGCCGCACAGTGACCTGATAGCTCCCGACCGCGCCGACGTCATAGCCGTTGACGCTGACCTGTGCGGGGACGGTGTATACGCCGTCGGCGCCCGAAATATTGGAAAGATCTGCAACGACCTGAATATCGTCCTCCGTCACCTGCTCAAGTGCCGCGCTTGTCCCGCGCAGCGTCACGCTCAGGGTGGAGGTAACGATCTCTACCTCTCGGTTCGAGGTCAGGTTTTCATAGGTGAAATTCGTCGCATCTATGATGCGCGAGGAAATATCATCGAGCAGGATGGTGAGCGTAACGCTTGTCACGCCGCTGAGATTGTTCACACCGTCCGGAATGGGGATCTCATAGGTAAAGGTCTCTGCCTGCTTGAGATCGGCGATCGAGAGCGTGTCGAGCTTGATCTCGCTGATTGAGGCCATGGTCGAAGCATCGCCCGAAAGCGTGATTGACTCGATCGGCGAGATCCTCCACTTGATGTTATCCTCCCGCGAGCCCGGCGTTTCCACAAACTCGACCGTGAGCGGAACCTCCTTGACCGTCATGACTGGCATGGTGACCTGAATGCTTTCACTGGCTGGATGGATGCGGTCGGACTCGATGCGCTGGTCGCTGAAGTCGTATAGCTCATAGTCCAGCAGCTCCACGACCGTCGAGGTCGCGTTTTCAATGTTCAGTGTGACCTGCGCGTAGCTCACCTGCATGATGTCGACCTGCTGGCCGCGAATCTCCAGCGTCTCCGGCAGGAGGTGGACCGTACCGGCAATATAGCCCTCCGCCACGTTGCCGACAACCTTGCAGCGGATATCAACATTCTTGCGGAACAGCTCGCCAATCTCGACGGTGATCGAACGGCTCACCGGCTCTTTTTGCGTGATGCTGCCGGTGAGCGACTCGTTATGCGGGCCGCGCGGGTAGACCACGTTGTAGGAAACGGTCTGCGTGCCGGTCGCGGTGACAGCGCCAAGATCGACCGTCACGCGGATCTTGCTCGTGTCAAGCTTGAATACCGTGCTGCGCGGCATGCGCAAAACAAGGTCCAGCGTCTCGCTGGAGCTTGAGAGCAGCATCAATCCGTTGTCAGCCAGCGTCGTCTCCTCGTTGAGGAACTCGATGGGGACATCGCTGACGGAGAGCTCAACCTGCGTGTCGCCGTTGGCATAAAACCACACAAGCATCGCCGCAAGGATTGACAGGCCGATATAAAAGGCTTTGCGCCGCTTAGTCTGCTCCATCTTCGTCCTCCCCCTTCCGCTTTTTCAGAAGCTGCGGGAGGTGCAGATGTACCCTTCCCGGCTCTAACTCGTCGGTCTGCGGCATCAGCTCGTTGGCCAGCAGCTTTTCCAGCGTCTCGGGCTGAAGATGGCGCTTGAGCAACCCGCCGATGGCGACCGAGATCGTCCCCGTCTCCTCGGAAACAATGACGACGACTGCATCCGAATTTTCGCTCATGCCGATACCGGCGCGGTGACGCATTCCGAGGTCGCGGCTGAGATTGACATTTTTGGAAAGCGGCAGCATACAGCCGCCCGCAAGTATGCGCCCATTGCGGATAATAACGGCACCGTCGTGCATGGCGGCCTTGACGAAGAAAATATTCTTCAAAAGCTCACTGCTCACCTGCGCGTCCACGATGGTGCCGCTGCGCGCCATTTCATCCAGATTGATCTCCCGCTCAAAGACAATGAGCACACCCGTGCGCGTTCTGGACATTTCCGTACAAGCCAGCACCGTCTGCGCGATGGCGTTTTCAATGGCGCTCGTCTGCTGCACGCGGGCAAAGGGATTAAAGGATCGAAGCTTGCTCGACCCGACCTGCTCAAGAATACGGCGGATCTCCGGCTGAAAGAGAACGATGAGCGCGAGGATACCGACATCGAGCATGTGGCTGAGAATAAAATAGATGCCGTTGAGCTGAAAGACGTGAGAGATCCACAGCACCAGCAGGAAAATCAGGATTCCCTTGGCAAGACTCTCCGCCCTTGTACTGCGCACCAGCTTGAGCAGCAGATAGCAGCAATAGGCCATCAGCGCAATATCCAGATAATCCGAAATGCGGATCGTACCCAGATAACGCAGTGTGCCTTCGAGTATGGTCATCACGAATTCCATGGCATACCCCTCTTAAGCGATAGTTATTCATATTCTAATATAATCAGCAGGAAAAAGCAACCGAAAGACCGTGAATTTTCCATGAACGGCGAAGAAAAATTCCTTACCGCCGCAAAATGCCGCGCAGAGCCAGCAAAAAACCGTCGATATCTCCGGTGCCGTTGAAGGCGGAAACACTCAGGCGCACGGTCCCGACCGGAAGCGTACCAGCTGTCTGATGCGCACAGGGGGCGCAATGAAGTCCTGCGCGCAGCGCGATGCCGCGCCGGGCCAGCGCGTCTGTCACCTCCTCCGGCTCCATGCCGTCGACCGTAAAGGAGAGAACTCCCGCCTGCGCGGAGGCATCCTGTGCGACGTAGACCGTCACGCCCTCCATATCACGCAGGCGCTCGGAAACGCGGGTGATAAGCGTGTGCTCATAGCGCCCGATTCGCCCTCCCTTCTGCCGGACGAAGCGCATTCCCTGCTCCAGCCCCGCAATGCCTGGCATGTTGTGTGTGCCGGCCTCCAGACGGTCGGGCAGAAAATCCGGCATTTCCTGTGTGAGCGAGGCACTGCCGGTCCCACCCTCCATGAGCGGCACGGCATCTCGGGCACACAGCAAAAGCCCTGTCCCCTGCGGACCGTAAAGTCCCTTGTGTCCCGGCATGGCGGCAAAGGCGGCCCCAAGCGCCTGAAAATTCAACGGCAGAACACCGGCGGACTGCGAGGCGTCCACGATCAGCGGCACATCTTCCGCGCGGCAGAGCGCCGCGATCTCCTCGATCGGCAGAATGAAGCCAAACACGTTGGACACATGCGTGCAGATCACGGCATCCGTATTGGGCGAGATCATATTTTCAAAGGCTCGCAGCGCAGCACTGCGGTCGAAAAGCGGTGAGGATGCGATCCGGACCTTCGCATCCAGCGCATGAAGCGGGCGCGTCACCGCATTGTGCTCATAGCCGGAGATAACCGCGCGGCCGCCGGGCGGAACAAGCGATTTGATGGCGATATTCAGGCCGTGCGTCGCATTGGACGTGAATACGACCTGCTCGGGAGACGGCACATGAAACAGCTCAGCGGCCAGCGTCCGGCAGCGGAACGCAGTCTCCTCCGCCCGCCGCGCCGGTTCGTATCCGCCGCGCCCCGGTGACGACAGCGTGCGCATCGCCGTCTGCACGGCCTGATGCACGGCCGGCGGCTTTTGAAAGGTCGTCGCCGCGGAATCCAGATAGATCATGGGCCGATCTCTTCTTTCTCTTCTCCGCTCTGCCGGATCACCTTGAGCGGCTTGATCTGCGCATCCTGCAGCCGGCGCATGGCCGCAGCATAGTGGTTCCCCCGCACCTCAAGCGTGTAGCCGCACCCGCGCCCTGTCAGTTCGGCACCGGCACGAAGCACCCGAACGCGAATCCCCGCACGGTCGAGCGCCTTCATCATCTGCTGCGCGTGCGTGACGGAACGGGCGACGAAAAGATAGCGTTCCATACTTCTCCCTCCTCACCGCATGATATGCGCCCTCGGCGGAAGCGGTGCTCGGCGGATGAGAATAAAAAAGAAAGACGCCGAAGCGTCTTTCTTATACTGCTCATATTTATCAAGCCCGCGGGTGTGCCTTCTGGTAGATATCCCGCAGTTGCTTTTTCACCACATGGGTATAGATCTGGGTTGAAGAAATATCCGCGTGGCCCAGCATCTCCTGAATTGAGCGCAGGTCCGCACCGTTCTCCAACAGGTGTACGGCAAACGAATGGCGCAGTGTGTGGGGCGTGATGTCCTTTTCGATCTGCGCCGTCTCCTGATAATGCTTGACGATTTTCCAGAAGCCCTGACGGCTCATGCGCTCTCCGTTCATATTGACGAAAAGCGCCGTCTCCTCCGGATCGGCCACAAGCTGCGGGCGGACGTCCCTAATGTAATCGCTCAGCGCCTTGACAGCGGTGGGATAAAGCGGGATGATGCGCTCCTTTCCCTTGCTCTCGCAGCGGATAAAGCCAGCAGAAAGGCTGCAGTCGCTCTCGTCGAGCGCGATCAGCTCGCTCACGCGGATGCCGGTGGCATAAAGAAGCTCCAGCATCGCATGGTCGCGGTAGCCCTTTGCATCGACGCACTGGGGCTGGTCGAGGAAAAGCTCGACCTCCTTGCCCGTGAGAATCTCGGGAAATTTCCGCTCAACCTTGACGGCGGCAACGCTTTTGGCGGGGTTCGTCATTACCTCGCCGCGCTCGAGCAGAAAAGCATAGAACGACTTGATGGACGCGATGGCGCGCGTGACTGTGGCGGCGGATTTGCCCTTGCCGCTCATCCACGCAACATAGTCACTGATCGTCGCGCTCTTCACCCTGCACGGGTCGCCGATGTGCAGCGTGGAGAGATAGTCGGTGAACTGCCGCAGATCGCGCAGATAGGAGCTGAGCGTATTCTGCGAGGCTTGCTTTTCCTCCCGCAGATAGGCTTCATAACGTTCCAGATAATCAGCGGCCATACACGTTCACCTCCCCGTCACGGCATTATGACAGCAGCGCAAGGAAATGCGGTACGAGCCACAGTTCCAGCGCTGTGCCGAAAAATAAACACAAACACACGATCCCGAAGCGGGACCAATACGGCCTTCCGTAGACAACGCTCTTTGCCCGTTTCCCGCTGCCAAGTGAAAGCGCAGCCAGAGCGCGCGACGTTTCAAACGCCGCTGCGCCAAGCAGCAGCGTGCATGGCAGGACGATGAGAAAACGCATACCGAAGAGCGGAAGGAGCAGGAAGAAGCCGTCCCTTCCCAATCCCGAAGCAAAGCTGAAGAGCGCAAAGGAAAAGAAAAAGCCCTGCGCCGCACACAGCGCCGGGATCAGCACAACGCCAATCGACGCAAATCCCAGCAGAAACACCAAAACGCTCGCACGGAAAAAGCAGACAAGCGTTTTCAGCGCCATGCCAGCGGAAACCGCACCGTCCGCGTGCAGCGCAAGATAGCTCTCCACATACCGGTGCAGCTCTGCGCCCATCGTCCCAGCCAAGCGTGCGGAAACTCTCCAGCCGAGAAACACGCCGACGAGAAAAAAGAAAGCCAGCGCGATCGCCGCCAGCGGTGCCTTGCGCAGTGAAACGCAGCGCAGATGTGTCGTCATTCGTCTTTGCTTCAACTCTAATCCCTCTCTTCCGGTGCAGAGGATCGGCCCGCCCGGTCAAAGAGGGGAACAAAAAGCAACTATAAATATAGGCCATTTGCCCCCGTTTCGCAAGCGGATTTCCTCAATTTTCCGATTTTTGTCAATTATGTCAAAATGTTATGTAAATATCATTATGTAAACTCCATAAACTCAGTGCCAGTGGGGCAAGATATTGTACTGCATTTTTCCGCTGTTCACCACATCTGGAAACCGCACTTTTTCGCATACGGCATCCCCACCAATGCCCCATTTGTGCATTTTGATTAGAGTTTTATCCGTCTCACTTCTCCTGATTTTTATGTTCACCGCCCGACGTTTTTTCTTTTCCGCCGCTTCCCTTTTCGCTCTTTTCTTCCGCACCTAAGCTCTGCAGGAGCCGTCCCAGCCAGTGCCGCCAGAATCAAATACAGCGCCCAGCGAAGCGAAAGCTCTGCTTGTGTCAAAAAGCCGATCGTCAGTACAGCGGTGCAGAATACCGCCGCGCAGCACAACGGAAGTCGTGCATCAACACGCTTTCTGCCCGTACACACTGTCGTGCCGACCAACACAGCTACCGCCGCGCAAATCAGCACAGCGCAGCCAGTCAGCTCCTCACCAATTCGTCCGCCCAGTGTCAGATACGCCGCAAGCGCAAGCAAAAGAAAATACGCAATCAGCCCCGCAACTGCGCCGCGCAGAACTACCGGAAGCCAGCTTCGTCCCACCATTCCCTTTTCCATTTTCATCCCCCTGTCCAGATCGTTTGGAAAAGCCTATGCAGGCGTGGCACGCTTTAGTCCAGAGGACGCAAAAAAGCGCCGGTCATTGACCGACGCTTTTTGATAGCAAATGGATCTTGATTTACTTGACTTCAGGATCGTAGGAGGGCTTTTCCTCCGCAGCAGGAGCCTCAGCAGGAGTCTTTTCCTCCGCAGCAGGCTTCTCTTCCGCCTTGGGCTCGGCAGTCTTCTTTCCCTTCCGAGCCGCAGACTGTTCCATCGACTCGGTGGACTGGATCGCCCACTTGGTCACCTCGATGCGGACGCGGTCCTCGCTCGTCTCAAAGACAACCGTTGCATCGTTGATCTGCACAATGCGGCCAATCATGCCGCCGATGGTGGTGATGCGCTCGCCCTTCTTCAGGCTGCTGCGCATCTGCTCCGCCTGCTTTTTGCGCTTGTTTTCCGGGCGAATGATGAGGAAGTAAAACACCGCAATCATTGCGACAAGCAAAATCATCTGTTCCATATTCAATAAAGTTCCTTTCGTTTTTTGCGCCATAACAGCATAAATGCCATTATAGCGGAATCAATCTTAATGTGCAAGTGTTTTCTCCGCACGTTTTATTTGCGCTCCGCAAGTCGCGTGCTGTACTCCTCGCGGAAGCCCACAAAATCTCCGGCATCCAGTGCATCACGGATACGCTCAACAAGCTTGTTATAAAAATACAGGTTATGCATTACAGCGAGACGCAGCGCCAGAATTTCATCCGCCTTAAAGAGGTGACGCAGATACGCACGTGAGAAATTCCGGCAGGTCGGACAGTCGCACTGCTCGTCAGCCGGGCGCTCATCGAGCTTGTATTTTTCGTTTTTCAGGTTGATCGCACCACTCCACGTAAAAAGCTTGCCGTGGCGTGCGTTGCGTGCCGGCATCACGCAGTCGAAAAAGTCCACGCCGCGTGCAACTCCCTCAATGATGTTCGACGGCGTTCCGACCCCCATCAGGTACCGCGGCTTATCCTGCGGCATATAGGGCTCGACCGCGTCGATGATGTCGTACATCACCTGTGTCGGCTCGCCGACCGCAAGGCCGCCGATGGCATAGCCGTCGCAGTCAAGCTTTACAATCTCCTTCATGTGCCAGATACGCAGATCCTCGAACGTTGCACCCTGATTGATTCCGAAAAGCATCTGCTCCGGATTGACTGTATCCGGCAAGGAATTTAACTTGTCATGCTCCGCTTTGCAGCGCTCCAGCCAGCGCAGCGTGCGCTCGCACGAAGCCTTTGCATAGGGATACGTTGCCGGGTTCTCCACACATTCGTCGAACGCCATCGCAATGTCGCTTCCAAGGTTCGACTGGATGCGCATGCTTTCCTCCGGTCCCATGAAGATACGGTGTCCGTCAAGATGAGAGGCAAAGGTCACGCCCTCTTCCCTGATTTTGCGCAGGCCCGCAAGGGAAAATACTTGAAATCCTCCGCTATCCGTCAGGATCGGCCCATCCCAGTTCATAAACTTGTGAAGTCCGCCGAGCGCACGTACTACATCATCGCCGGGGCGGAGATGCAGATGATAGGTATTGCTCAACTCAATCTGGCAGCCGAGCTCCTTGAGGTCAAGCGCACTCACCCCGCCCTTGATGGCTGCCTGCGTGCCGACGTTCATAAAAACAGGGGTCTGCACCTCGCCGCCATGGGCGCAGCGGAACACGCCGCGCCGCGCTTTCCCCTCGTATTTGATCACTTTAAACATGGTTTTCTCCTTGTACATCCATGCATATGCAAAATATTCATCTGAATATACAATGCATATACGCTCTATTCATAATCTTGCAGCCTGTCCTCAGGAAATGAACATCGCGTCACCGAAGCTGAAAAAGCGATACTTCTCGCGCACAGCCTCATTGTATGCGTTCAGGACATGCTCCCGCCCCGCCAGCGCACTCACCAGCATGATGAGAGTTGATTCCGGCAGATGAAAATTCGTGATAAGCGCATCCATTACCTTGAACCGGTAGCCGGGATAAATATAGATGCTTGTCCAGCCGCCGGCTGCCGCCATGGTGCCGTCCTCCCCTGCCCAGCTTTCAAGCGTGCGGCAGGAGGTCGTGCCGACACAGATCACGCGCCCACCGCGTGCCTTGGTCCGGTTGATCAGATCCGCCGTCTCCTGCGGGATGACGCAGTATTCGCTGTGCATGTCATGCTGCTCGATCTCATCCTCCTTGACCGGACGGAAGGTCCCGAGGCCGACATGCAGCGTCACATAGCCGATGCCGACACCCTTGGCCGCGATCCGCTCCAGCAGCTCCGGCGTAAAGTGCAGTCCGGCCGTCGGAGCCGCCGCCGATCCGTTGACCTTGGAATACACGGTCTGATAGCGTTCCTGATCCTGCAATTCTTCTTTGATATACGGCGGCAGCGGCATCTTGCCGAGCCGTTCGAGCACCTCAAGGAAAATACCGTCATAGTCAAAACGCACAAGACGGTTGCCATCCGGCAGAACCTCGGCAACCTCCGCCGTCAGTTCGCCGTTTCCAAAGCTAACCCGCGCACCCTGACGCAGATGCCTGCCCGGACGCACCAGACACTCCCACACCTTGTCGCCCTTGTCCTGAAGCAGCAGCACCTCACAGGTGCCGCCGCCCGGAAGGCGCTGGCCGAGCAACCGGGCTGGCAGAACACGGGAATTGTTCAGAATCAGACAGTCGCCCGCTCTCAGAAAGTCCGGCAGCTCATAAAAATGATGGTGCGAAACCGCGCCCGTCGCCTTATTCAGGCACATCAGCCGCGAGGCATCGCGCCGGTCAAGCGGTGTCTGCGCAATCAGCTCCGGTGGAAGATCATAGTAAAAATCGCTGGTTTTCATGCTTATCGTCTCTTTCCGCATCAGCTCAACGTGATGCCCGCATAGTAAAAGTTCAGGATATCGCGGTAGGTATAGCCCTGCTCCGCCATGGCGAAGGCCCCCCACTGGCTCATGCCGACGTTGTGGCCCCAGCCCGAGCCGGAGAAGGTAAATCTATCGCTCGTATTTGCGCTTTCACGCGCAAGCGTTTCTACGCCATCCGCGGTGATAATATAGGTATCCTTGGCCGCGCCGCTGTTCGCGCTCACCTCGCCGCTGCCGGAGATCGTATAAAGTCCGCCTGCGCCGGTAACCGCGGTCGAGGCATCGTTGATATAGTAGGTTCCCGCGTCGCCGCCGGTCACTGTATAGTGCATGCTGCGCACATTCACATGATCGTAAACACCATTGAGCAGCGTCCGGCACTTTTCGCGCTGTGCGGTGTAGCTTCCCTTTGTTCCCTCAAAGGTCAGCGCGATGACATTGCCCGTATCGCTGTACTGGGACACATAGACGTTTTTCACTGTGCCGACATCGACCTTCGCCTCCGACTGGAGGATCGTCCGCAATTCCTCTCCGGTCGCAGTGAACGACCAGTAGTATTTGGAAAAACGCCACGCAACGCTCTCCTCATAGGGGTCAAGCTTTCCCTGCAGATAAGGAACCTCTGTCCCCCATACGTTCTTGCAGCTCTCGCTTGCGCCGCCGTTGCAGGAGTAATAGACCGCGTTGGTGACAAGAGCGCCATCATAGTAAATGTAAACGCCGCGCGTCTCCTCTGCCGCCGCATCGGAATACTCGTTGGAAAGCGACGCACCGCGATAGGCCTGACAGTCCACTGTCGAGCAGACGTCAAAGCCCGAGCTGCGGTGTCGCGTCTGCGCCGCGGCGTAGGTGCGTGCGCAGACTGTCTGCGCCTTGAGTGCCTCAAGCGGCCAGTCGTTCGACATTTCCGCCGCAATGACGCACTTTACATAATCCTCAATATTCAGCACATTGATCACATTCAGATACCCGCCCGTCGTGCGCGGATACTCAAAGCCGCCGTAATACCGGTAGCCAGCAAACCACGTCATTGTCTGCTCGCCCTGCACAGAGCGCGGCAGAATCCCGAGGCTGCGAAGTCCTGAGCAGTCAAATTCAAACAGAATCGTGTCTGTGCCTGTCACAGACACTGTCACGCCGGTGCTGCTGGGCGTGACGATCTGGGCGCCGTAGTCGAGCACGTCCGTCTGCGCCATCACGCCGGCGGACTCGTCGTAGCTTGCATGGTTGCCGATGCGCACGCGGTACTCGCCGTCAATGTAGGCGACAAACGCCTTTTCATACTGCGCAGCGACGGCCTGAGCCTCTTCGCAGCTGTCAAACGCGGTCATCAGCTCGATGTGATAACCGCCGAGAACCGTGCTGTAATTAGTCGGCCTCGTTTCATAGCACACATCGCCGGAAACATAGGCGTTGCCGTCCACGGTAACGGTCACCTTCTGCTCATCCGTCTGCACCAGCGGGACAAAGCTCCGTTCCGCGTCATAATAGCCGAACGTGTAGCCCGAGCCGCTGAGCACATCGTTGTAGTTTTGCAGCCGCGCAGTAAAAAGCGCGCCCGATCCGTATTTTAAGCCGACCTTGAGCATATCATTCTCCATCGCCTGTGCGCTGACGCAGAAGGCGCAGAGCATGGCGAGACTCAGTACGGCGGTTTTCAGAAATCGCTTCATCGGTGTCCTCCATTGGTCACAATTTCCTAATCTGTTACATTATAGAATAGAATCCGATTTCTTTCAAGGAAAACCGTCATCTTTTCCCTGACAATATTTCCCATCTGAAATCCAGAAAGGAGCTCACTGCCCATGTCCTCTCCCCTCTTTCGCGGCTCCGGAGCCGCGCTTGTCACACCGATGACGCCAACCGGCGTCGATTTTCCCGCTTTGGAGCGTCTGATCGAATGGCACATTGCCGCCGGAACGGACGCGCTGATCGTCTGCGCAACGACCGGCGAGGGGCCGACCTTGACCTACGAAGAGCGCGCGGCGATCATCCGGACGTGCGTCAGGCGCGTCAACGGTCGCATCCCTGTGATTGTCGGGACCGGCTCGAACAACACCGCGTCCGCCGTGACGCTCTCACGTGAAGCATGTGCCGAAGGTGCCGACGGCGTGCTTGTTGTCACGCCCTATTACAACAAAGCTACCCAGCGCGGCCTTGTACGTCACTTCACCGCAGTCGCCGACGCGATCGACCGCCCGCTCATCATCTACAATGTGCCCTCCCGCACCGGCGTATGCTGCACAGCGGATACATACCGCCTTCTTGCGCAGCACCCGAACATCGTCGGCGTCAAGGAAGCCTCCGGCGACTTCGCACTCATTCAGGATACGCGCAATCTTTGCGGCGACGGTTTTGCCGTCTGGTCAGGCAATGACGAAGACACGGCAGCCGTTTGCATGCTCGGCGGTGCGGGCGTAATCTCGGTCGCGGCCAATCTTGTGCCGCGCGAAATGCACACCCTGACAGAGCTTTGCTTTGCCGACCGCTTTCTTGAGGCTGGACGCGAGCAGCTGCGGCTCTCGCCGCTCATCCGCGCGCTTTTCTGCGAGGTCAATCCCATCCCCATCAAAACAGCGATGGCCCGCGCCGGGCTCTGCAGCGGCACGCTGCGCCTGCCGCTCTGCGAAATGAGCGAGGCCAACCGAAAGCGGCTTTTCGGCGCAATGGATGTTTACGGCGTCAGCGTATAAAAAAGGACGGCTTCAAGCCGTCCTTTTTTATTTCCGTTCTCTCGTTGGGCATTATTTGGCCGGGCCGATCTTCACGTCACCAAGAATCGCAGCGCCCTCGGACACCTCGATCATCCCTGCCGTCACGCCGCCGTTGATCACAGCGTTTTCCTGCATCGTGAGCACGCCAAAAGCGGCAACATCACCCTTGATAAGGCCGTTAAGCGTGAAATCGCCCGCGCGCACATCGCCCTCGACCGTCGAATATTCGTCCACGAGCAGACTCTCCTTCGCTGATACATTTCCTTTGACAAAGACGCTTTTGAGAACGACGTTTCTGCCCTCGACATCACCCTCGATCCGTCCCGAAAGCGTCAGATCCCCCTGCCCGACGATGCCGCCGTGGATCTCTCCGTAAAGCGTCAGATCGTCGTCCGTGCGGACAGAGCCTTCGATCACAGTCCCGGAGCCGATCCGTGTGGCCTGAGAGGACTTTGCCGCAGGCCGCATGGCATCAACGCGGAAACGCCGCAGCTCAACCGGCTGCCGTTCTGTCTTCGGCGCTTCCAGCGGCTTTTTCGGCTCGTTCGCCTGTGCCTCTTCGCCCGCCAGCTCGCGCGCCGCCTGCATCAGATTTTCCTTCAGACTCATAGGCTTTCCCTCTCTTTTCTCCTTCAGGCTTTTTTCAAACTATAGCACGGCCGTCCCGTGCGGTCAATACCCTTTCCGCTGCTTCCGGGCCAGAGCGTCAGCGCCGCTTTTCAAGCAGTGCCACCGCATGCGCGGCAATGCCGAGTCCCTCGCCGGTGAAGCCGAGTCCCTCTTCCGTCGTCGCCTTGACGCTTACACAGTCAAGGCTCAGGCCAAGCGCGCATGCCATATTTTCCCGCATCCGTTCGCGGTACGACGCAAGCTTTGGTGCCTGTGCAAGCACAGTCGCGTCAAGATTAACGACTGCAAAGCCCTTCGCCGCCAGAACTTCGCCCACGTGGCGGAGAAGAAGGAGACTCGAAATGCCGCGGTATGCCTCGTCGGAATCCGGAAAAAGCTTGCCGATATCTCCCAGTGCAGCCGCGCCGAGCAGCGCATCCATGACTGCATGCGTCAGAACATCCGCGTCGCTGTGACCCAGCAGGCCCTTCTCATAGGGGATCTCCACGCCGCCGAGGATCAGCGCCCTGCCCTCGCACAGGCGATGCACATCATAACCGTGACCAATGCGCAGATTCGTCATTTTTCTCTCCTTTCGCAAAAGGACGCGGGAAAACGTCTCATTCCCCGCGTCTATCAAGGATCGCCTCCGCCACGATCAAATCAAGCGGTGTGGTGATCTTGAGATTTTCTTCCGATCCATCTGTTAAGTATATTTCCTTGCCTATCTGCTCCACTGCAGAACAATCGTCAGTGATCTGTGCGTCATCTGCCAGTGCGGACTGAAGTGCCGCCTTGAGCAGGCCTGCGTCAAACACCTGCGGCGTCTGCACCGCGAAAAGCGTGGCACGATCCGGCGTCTGCTGTACGACGTGGTTCTGCGCGACCTTGATGGTATCCTTTACCGGCACCGCCGGCGCAGCCGCAGAGCAGCGCGCCGCGCACTGCACAACCGCATCGATCAGCTCCGGTGTGACCAGCGGACGCGCACCGTCCTGAACCGCAATGAGCTTTGCCTCTTTATTGGCCTCCAATGCTGCACGCAGCACAGATTCTGCCCGCGTTGCACCGCCGACAACGATCTTCACCGGCTTCTGGAGGCCGTAGGTCCTGCACAGCTCCGCATAAACCATCAGATCGCTCTCGCGTGCGGCAATTACGATCTCATCAATGCTCTCCGCGCGCTCCACGGCCAGAAGCGTCCGCGCAAGCACCGGAATCCCGGCAAGCGGCAGCAGGAGCTTGTTTTCCTCGCCGTAGCGGCGCGAGCTTCCGGCCGCGGCAACCACTGCCGTGCAGAACAGCCGCGGCGGGCGTCTCTTGTCTCTCAAAGCCTGAAAGAAGCCTTTCATGCGCTCTCCCCCGCCGCCATCGTGCTATTGACGCGCGCCTCCGCGTCCGAATATGCAACATCCTCCGACAAAACGATTTCCGAAATCAGGATCTGTTTGGCATTGTGGAGCATCTTGCGCTCTCCGGTGGAAAGCCCGCGCTCTCCGTCCCGGTGCATCAGCGCCTTGATAACCGAGGAAACCTCCAGCAGATCACCACTTTTAATGCGCTCCATATTTTCGCGGTAGCGATGGTTCCAGTTCGTCGTCATATCGACACTCAGATTCGGGATCGCCGCGAGAACCCGCTCGATCTCCTCTGCCGGCGAGACCGCACGAATGCCGATCATCTCGCTGTTCTCCGTCGGGATCTTGAGCGTCAGGCCGGAAACAGGCATCCGAAAAACATAAAACTGAACAAGGTCATGGCCGATTTTTTCCTCAACAATGCTGTCGATCACACCGGCGCCGTGCATCGGATGCACGATCTTATCCCCCACACCAAACATGATACCCACTTCCTTCCTCCTGTCATAAATACCCACGTCAAACTGAAAAAAACCATCAAATTACAACTTTTTAACGTTTATATTATAGCGCAATTTCAAATTCTTTTCAAGCATTTTCTGCTTTCCTTGAGGAACTTTCATAAGAAAAACCGCACAGACAGCATAAAAAGAAGCGGCCATTTCAAGCCGCTTCTTTTGGTATAAAACAGAACCTTTACTTGTTGCTTCTGCGCCAAATATGCATCTTCTCCGCGTCGGCGATCAGCTGCTCACGGAAGTCAGGATGCGCAATGCCGATCAGCGCCTCGGCGCGCTGCCAGGTGGACAGGCCCTTGAGATTGACCATGCCGTACTCTGTGACGATATAGTGCGTGCAGGAGCGCGGGTCGGTGCAGATGGAGCCGGGCGTGAGTGTGGGGACGATGCGGCTCTTGACACTGCCGTCCTTGCCGGTCACCGTGGAGGACATGCAGATGAAACTCTTGCCGCCCTTGGAGAGGTATGCGCCCATGGCGAAGTCGAGCTGGCCGCCGGTGCCGGAGATGTGCTTGATGCCGGCGGACTCGGCATTGACCTGACCGAAGAGGTCGCAGTCAATGGCGTTATTGATGGAAATAAAGTTGTCAATCTGCGCGATGACATGAACGTCGTTCGTATAGTCGACAGGCGCGCCCATGACCTCAGGGTTGCGGTCCATGTAATCGTAGAGCTTCTGTGTGCCGGCGGCAAAGGCAAAGACCTGACGGCCCTTGTCGAGCTTTTTGTGACGGCCGGTAATCTTGCCGGCCAGCGCCATATCGACGAAGCCGTCGACATACATTTCCGTATGAACAGAGAGATCCTTCAGGTCAGACTGCGCGATCATCGAGCCGATGGTATTGGGCATGCCGCCGATACCGAGCTGAAGGCAGGCGCCGTTCGGGATCTCAGGCACAACGAGGTTCGCCACGGCCTTGTCGACCTCGGTCGGCGCACCGCCCGCGCCGAGCTGGGCCACCGGCGGATTCTCGCCCTCGACGACCATATCCACGTTGGCAATATTGATCTCACAGCCGGTCAGGCCATAGACCCACGGGAGGTTTTCATTGACCTCGACAATGACCGTCTTTGCGCTATCGAGCATATCGGCCAGATGCGAGGACGCAAGCGCATAGCTGAAGTTGCCATGCTTGTCCATCGGCGTGACCTGAATCATGGCGACGTCCACCGTCGCATTGCCGTCACGGTAGAAGCGCGGCAGCTCGCTATAGCGCATGGGAATAAAATAGCCCATGCCCTTGGAGATGATCTTGCGGTCAATACCACTGCAGTGCCAGGAGTTCCAGGTGAAATGCTCACCGGCATCCTCGGCCTTGCAGATCTCGGGCATCCACATCGTCACGCCGCCGCGCACCTTGACGTCCTTGAGCTCGCTCTGACGGGCGGCGAGCGCCTTATCGAGCGTATAGGGATGATTCGTGCACCAGCCGTAATCCACCCAGTCGCCGCTCTTGACGACCTTGACCGCCTCGGCGGCGCTGGTCAGCTTCTTTTGATAGAGTTCCTGAACATTCATGTTGCTTTCCTCCTGAGATATGGTAAGGATCTCTTGTTAAAACTTTGTCAACTTGAGATAGTTTACCACACTCTTCCCCGCTTGAAAAGCCCTTTTTTGAAAAAGAGCGCGCAAAACCGCCGCATACCGGCTCTTGACAGCCGCAGCTGTTTCCAGTAAGATAATCAGACACTTCCGCGCCGCGCGTAAGGTGCGGTCTTTTTGATTGGAGATGTATCAGATGGAGCCGAAGGACAATTCTTTTCTGAGCGGCGCAATCCTGCCGTCGCTATTAAAATTTTCGATCCCTGTGCTGCTCGCGCTGATGCTTCAGGCGCTCTACGGTGCTGTCGACCTCTGGGCGGTTGGAAAATTTGCCACAACGGGCGATATTTCCGCCGTTGCGACCGGCAGTCAGGCCATGTGCATCATCACCGGTCTCATCACGGGTCTTGCCATGGGGACAACGGTGCTGCTCGGAATGCGCGTCGGCAGTCAGGACGCTGCCGGAGCTGCCGAGGTGGTTGGCAGCAGCATTTGGATCTTCGGCGTACTCGGTGTTCTGCTGACCGTCGGCACTGTACTCGCCGCACCGTGGCTCGCCACTGTCACCAATGCGCCGCCGGAGGCTTTTCCGCAGACTGTCCGCTATATCCGCATCTGCGGCAGCGGAAGTCTGTTCATCGTGGCGTACAATCTCATCAGCGCCGTCTTTCGCGGCATTGGCGACTCCCGCTCTCCCCTGTTCTTCGTCCTCATCGCCTGCGTGACCAACATCATCGGAGACGTGCTCCTTATTGACCTCTGCCAGCTCGGCGCGGCGGGCGCAGCGATCGCCACCGTGGCGGCGCAGGCGGTCAGCGTACTGCTGTCTCTCTTTTTAATCTGCAGGAACGGTCTGTCCTTCCCTTTTACTGCAAGGCATATTCGTCCCTGCTGTGAAACCATCCGGAAAATCCTGCGGCTCGGCACGCCCATTGCGCTGCAAAGCGTCTGCAACGAGATTTCCTTTCTGATTCTCATCGGCTTTGTCAACGCACTCGGCGCCGTTGCGTCCGCGGGTGTCGGCATCGCGGAAAAGCTGGTGATGTTCATTCTGCTCATCCCAATGTCCTACATGCAGTCGATCTCCGCCTTTGTTGCGCAGAACATCGGTGCCGGACAGCCCGCACGGGCCAGACGCTCCATGTGGCTCGGCATGGCAACGGCTGCCGCGCTCGGCGGCATGATCGCCTGCATCACCTTTTTCCACGGTGATCTGCTCGCTACATTGTTCGTCAAAAGCAGCGAAGCGGAAGTCATTGCCGCAGCGGCAGAGTTTCTCAAGGCAACCTCTATCGAGTGCTTCCTGCTCTCCATCGCCTATTGCTTCACCGGTTATTTCAACGGCGTCGGCCGCACGACCTTTGTCATGATGCAGGGACTGCTCTCAACCTTCCTTGTGCGCATTCCGTGGGCGTGGTACGCCAGCAGACGCCCGCAGCCACAGCTCTTCGAGATCGGCCTGTCCGCCGCGTTCGCCGCGCTCTCCGTTCTGCTTCTCTGCGTTGGCTACTATCTCTACCGCAGCCGAAGGGATATGCTGCCGGATTGACATCCGCCGCATCGTTTTTTACATGAAAAAGCCCCATCCGAGCATCGGATGGGGCTTTTATTATTGTCTTGACGCGGGAAGCGCGATTACTCCTCGACCGGAGCGCTCTCCTCAGCGGGAGTGAGGATGGCACGGATGCTCAGGGAAATCTTCTTCTTATCCTCGTCGACTGCAATGATCTTCGCGTCGACCTTATCGCCTTCGGCCAAAACGTCGGAGGGCTTGTCGATGCGGCGGTCCGCGATCTGAGAAATATGGATCAGGCCGTCCACGCCGGGAACAACCTCAGCGAACGCGCCGAAGGTCATCAGCTTGACGATGCGGACATTGGCGATGTCGCCGACCTTATAGGTGTTCATGAACACATCCCAGGGATTCTGGGTGCGATCCTTCACGCCGAGGGAGATCTTGCGCTTCTCGGGATCGAAGGAAATGACGTACACATCGAGGTGATCGCCGATGGAAACGACCTCGGCGGGATTCTTGATACGGCTCCAGCTCAGCTCGGAGATGTGGACCATGCCGTCCACGCCGCCGATGTCAACGAACACACCGTAGCTGGTCATGGACTTGACCACGCCGTCATAGTGCTTGCCGACCTCAATGTTAGCCCAGATCTCGGCCTGCGCGGCAGCACGCTCCTCGTTCTGAACAGCCTTGATGGAGCCGACAACGCGGCGGCGGGCACGGTTGACCTCGGTGATGCGGAGCTTCACGCGCTGCTTGATCATCTGGCTCAGGTCGCTGTCCTTGGGCATACCGCTCTGAGAAGCGGGAACGAACACGCGCACGCCCTTAACGGAAACGACGATGCCGCCCTTGTTCTCTTCGGTGACAATGCCCTCGAGAACGGTCTTGTTCTCAACGGCGTTTTCAATATCTTCCCACACCTTGACAGCGTCAAGACGCTTCTTGGAAAGGGTAGCGTAGCCTTCCACGTCGTTCACGCGGACGATGTAGGTCTCGATCTCATCGCCGACATGGACAATGTCCTCGACCTTGGCGTCGGGATCGTTGCTCAGCTCGCTGACGGGAATGTAGCCCGCCTGCTTGCAGCCAAGGTCGACCTGAATCTCGGTCGCACCGATGGCCGTGACGATACCGGTCACCTTATCTCCTGTATTTAAAGTCTTAAAAGATTTGTCGAGCATTTCTTCGAAGGTCTCGTTACCTTCAATGGTCTTGATTTCTTCCGTCATGGTTGCATATACCTCCTTAATGATGCCCGCAGGAGTGGAGGCGCCAGCCGTCAGGCCCGCAACATTACAGCCATGAAAGATGTCCGGTGAAAGCTCGTCCGCGCGCTCGATCTGATGAACGCGGGCGCAGCCCTCTTTGCAGATTTCCGTCAAATGTCTGGTGTTAGCGCTTTTCCGGTCTCCGACCACCACCATCACGTCAACCGAGGAAGCGATCTCCGCCGCCTCCGATTGCCGCTTTTGCGTAGCATTGCATATTGTATCATCAATTTTCAGATTTGTACACTCTTTTTTTAGAATTTTAACGCAACTTTCCCAAAGCGCACGAATACAGGTCGTCTGCGCGACCATCGTTATGGGTAAAGCGGCAATTTCCGGTGTTTCCGCGGCCCATTTTGCAACTTCTTCCGCATTTCCGAAGATCAGCGGACGCGCACACCAGCTGGCGATACCGACCACTTCGGGGTGCTCATGCTCGCCGATGATAACGACCTGACGTCCCTCCGCCTCGGCCTTTGTCACAAGATGCTGGATATGCTGAACATTCGGGCAGGTCGCACTGACGACCCGCGCGCCGCGCTTTTCCAGCGCCTCGATCGTCTCGCGGCGCTCCCCGTGCGAGCGGATCAGAACGGTCTCTCCCGCTCCCGCCTCCTCCGGCGAGCCGATCAGGCGCATGCCCTCACGCTCAAGCTCCGCGACGACATTGGCGTTGTGGATGATGCTGCCGAGCATCGCACCGCCGTACTCCTTCGCCGTCTGATGTGCAAGCGCGACCGCGCGTTCCACGCCGTAGCAGAAGCCAGCTGTTTCCGCAAGGATCACCTTCATGCTTCTCCGCCTCCTACACTCTGTCCGCCGAGGGCGTAGGCCTCGCGCAGGATATCATCTGCGATCTTCTGCATCTCCTCCGACGTGCCGCGCCGTCCGGTGATCTGCGGCACATAAGGCTTGCCGAAAATGATCCGCGTCTTATGAAACAGCCGCTTTTTCCCGTCGGCAAAAACCGGCACGAGCGTTGCACCGGCGCGCACACCGATCACCGCGATGCCGGAATGCGCGTGCGCGGGCAGGCCGTCGTGGGTGCCAACGCCGTTGCGGATGGTCGTGCCCTCCGGAAAAATGAGCAGATTGTCACCCTCGCGGATCGCCTTCATCGCCGTCTTGACCGCCTGAATATCTGTGCCGTCGCGGTCGACGGGAAACGCGCCGAGCGAACGGATGAGCCAGCCGAGCAGCGGATTGTGAAACAGCTCCTCCTTGGCCATGAAATGCAGGCGGTAGTTGATCGGCAGACACAGCGCAATGAGGATCGGGTCAAGATTGCTCGCATGGTTCGGGCAAAGCAGCGCGCCGTGCTCCGGCAGATTTTCCAGTCCCCTGACTTCTATGCGGAACAGCGGGCGCAGGATCTGCACAATGGCCCAGATGATGTCATACAAAATCTTCTTCATCGTATTTTCTCCCGGATCAGCGCAAGCAGTGCCGCCTTGCTTCCGTCAAAATCAAGCGCGGAGGTGTCCAGCACAACCGCGTCCTCCGCGGGGCGCAGCGGCGCAACGGCGCGGTGGGAATCGTTGTAGTCACGCTCGACCAGCTCGGAGAGCACTTCGGCATAGGGCCTCGGCGTCCCGCGCTGCTCCAGTTCCAGACAGCGGCGCTTCGCGCGTACCTCGCTCGAGGCAGTCAGGAATACCTTCACCTCGGCATCCGGCAGCACAACCGTCCCGATATCCCGTCCGTCCATAATGACGCTGTGTTTGCGCGCCATGTCACGCTGCATTTCAAGGAGATACGCCCGCACGGCGGGAAATGCCGACACGGTGCTGGCGTACATCGAGATCCCCGGCAGGCGGATCTCCGCCGTCACGTCCTTGTCGCCCAGCAGCATGTGCTGTAAGCCGTCTTCGCCATAGCGCATGGAAATATGCAGCGAAGGCAGAAGCGCGCCGACAGCTTCTTCGTCATGCGGGTCGATTCCCTGATAGCGGACGGCCCAGCCGATCGTGCGATAGATCGCACCGGTATCCACATACAAAATGCCGAGCTGCGCGGCGGCAGCCTTCGCCAGAGTGCTCTTCCCCGCACCGGAGGGGCCGTCGACCGCGACGGCGTAATGCTTTTCGGGTGTCATCGTCTGTTTTTCCTCGTTTTATATGTAAAGTATTTTTGCTTTATTGTTCTTGTAAATAACTGGCTGCCGCTTCACCGGCAGCCTTGCCGGTCGCCCATGCAATCTGAAGATTGAAGCCGCCGGTATATGCATCCACATCAATCAGCTCACCGGCAAAATACAGTCCGTGAACCCGCTTGGACGCCATCGTTTTCGGGTCGATCTCCCCGACCTTGACGCCGCCGGAGGTAATGATCGCGTTCTCGACCGGCATGGGCGCAAGAACGTCGATGCTCCAACACTTTAAAAGCCGGCGCAGCGCGGCGCGCTGTTCGCGCGTGATGTCATGGACCTTTTCATGCGGCGGGATGCCGGAGCGTTCCACCGCCGCGGGTATCAGCTTCTGCGGCAGAAGAGCGCCGAGCGCATTGCAGAAGTCGCTGTTCGCATACTTTTCAAAATCGGAGAGCAGACGCTTATCCAATTGCTGCTCATCCAGCGCCGGCTTAAGATCAAGCTCCAGCCGATAGCTCTTTTTATCGAAATGCCTCATATGCGCCGAAGCGGAGAGCACCAAAGGTCCGGATACGCCGAAGTGCGTAAAGAGCATCTCGCCGAAGTCGGCGTAAATTTTCTTTCCGTTTTCAAGCACCGTCATGCCGACATTGCGCAGGCTCAGTCCTTGAAGCTCCGCGCAGCCCTCTGCCCGCAGCGGGACAAGCGAACCGGTCAGCGGTGTGACCGTATGTCCGAGCGCCGCCGCCATGCGGTGTCCGTCGCCGGTCGAGCCGGTGCCCTGATAGCTCACGCCGCCGGTAGCCAGAACGGCTGCCGATGCAAAGTAATCTCCGCTCTCCCCCTTCACGCCGCGCACAGCACTGCCGTCATCCGTCAGCACGCAGACGGCGCGGTCGCGCACAAGGCGGACATGCAGCCGCCGGAGCTCGCGCTCCAGCGCGGCAGAAATATCGAACGAACGGTCGGAGACCGGAAATACGCGCCGTCCCCGCTCGACCTTGAGCGGAACGCCGAGTCCCTCAAAAAAAGCCATCGTATCGCGTCCGTCAAAGCGCGTGAACGCCGAATAGAGAAAGCGGCCATTCTGCGGCACATTCGCCAGCAGCTCTCCGCACGAGGAATCATTCGTCACATTGCAGCGGCCCTTACCGGTGATGTTGAGCTTCTTTCCGAGCCGCTCATTCGGTTCAAGCAGCGTGACGGGCGCACCCGCGCGCGCCGCGCAGATCGCCGCCATCATGCCGGCGGCTCCGCCGCCGACCACCACAAGCATCTTATTCATCTTCCACCTTGCCGAAAATGCCGAAGCGGTCCCACACATGCTCCAGCTCGCCGAAGGTCGAGGAGATATCAGCCTCCTGCTTGTGGGCGGCGGCAAGGATCAGTGCGTTGAGCATGCTCATCGGCGCGGCCAGAGAGTCGACAAAGGAGATCATTTCGTTGCGCACCAGAATCGAAGCGGAGGACATCTGGTAAACCGGCGACATTTCACTGTCCGTTATGGCAATGATCGTCGCTCCGCGGTCCTTGGCGTACTGCACCGTTTTCAGCGCCAGCTCGGAATAGCGCGGGAAGCAGATGGCGATAACCACATCGCCGGGACCGACGCGGAAGAGCTGGTCGAATGTTCCCGCCGCACCGCTTTGAACCTGCGTAACATTGTCGTAAATCAGGCGGAAATAGAAATTGAGGTAGCCCGCCAGAAACGAGGACGAGCGGAAGCCGACGATATAGACGTGGCGCGCCGTGCGGATGGTGTCCACCACACGGTCGAACTCCGCGCCGTCGGTCTGATCCATGGCCATGCGGATCTTTTCCATGTCGCGCTGGAGCACATTCGTCACCAGATCGCTGCCGCTGAGCTCGCCGTCCGACGCCTGGATGCGCTGAAGGCTTGTGAGCTTGCCGCGGATCATTTCCTGCAAGGCACGCTGCATGCTCGGATAACCGTCGTAGCCGAGCTGCGTAGCAAAGCGCACCACGGTGGATTCGCTCACCTGAACCGTCTTTCCGAGGCGGCTGGCAGTCATAAAGGCAGCTTTGTCATAATCCTCCAGAATAAAGCGTGCGATCAGCTTCTGTCCCTTGGAAAAGCTGCCCATGTTCTTCTCGATCGTATGTAAAATATTCTTCGGCATGATTTCTTCCTCATCTCTCTTCCTGAAATGCGCGGACCTCGTCCGCAGTCAGCTCGCGCCACTGTCCCTCGGGCAGGCTGCCGAGCGTTAAGGTCTGTTCCTGCACGCGCCGCAATCGCTTGACATGCAGCCCGACGGCAGCACACATCCGCCGGATCTGGCGGTTTTTTCCCTCATGGATCGTGATGGACAGCTCTGCTGTCTCGCGTCCCCGGCGCAAAAGGCGTACCTTTGCCGGGCGGATCGGCTCTCCGTCAAGCTCCCGCACGGCGGCAAGCCTTGCCGCCGCATCTTCCACCCTGCCGGCCACCGTAACATGGTAGACCTTTGTGATCTCATGGCTCGGGTGCAGGATGCGCTGCATCCACGCGCCGTCGTTGGTGAAGAGCAGCAGCCCCTCGCTTTCCAGATCAAGCCGTCCGACCGGGTAAACACGGCAGCCGCAGTCCGCCACCAATTCGGCAGCCGTTGGCCGTCCGCGCTCATCGCTGAGCGTCGTTACATATCCACGCGGCTTGTTGAGCATCAGGTAAACCATCCGCTCCGGCCGCGCGATCGGCACACCGTCCACGCAGATCGTATCCTTCTCCATATCGGCACGCTGCCCGACCGCCGCCGTGCAGCCGTTGACGCTCACACGCCCCGCGGCGATCCATTCCTCCGCCGTGCGGCGGGAGCAGAGTCCCGCCGCGGCGATCAGCTTCTGTAAACGCTCCGTCAGAGCAAAACACCTCTCTTTTCAGGAAATCAGACCGCGCAGACGTCCCAGCAGCCCTTTCCTTTCCGGTTCTTTCCATTCGACTGTTTCCGCGCTGACGAGCAGCACACGGCCGATCTCCTCGCCGTCTTTGCAAACGATCAGCTCACCGACCGCATCACCGGGCGCGAGCGGCGCGGCAAGCGCCTCCGGCACCTGAACGGATACGCTCATCCGTTCCCCCTCAGAGAGCGGATAGGCGAAGCTCTCCGCCGCCTTGAGGGAGACGCTCTCCTTCGTTCCGCCGCGCAGCGGAACGACCGCGCAGACCGCGCCGCGCACGGCAGCGCTGCGGCGCGTGTAGGCGGAAAAGCCGTATTCATAAAGCGCCGTATGGTCCTTCCAGTCCTCACGGTCATTGAGCGTCACGGCAATGAGCCGCAGCCCCTCGCGCTCGCAGCAGGTCACAAGCGTCCGGCCCGCCGCGTCCGTATAGCCGGTCTTGAGACCCGTGCAGCCAGAAAGCGAGGCAAGCAGCTTATTGTGGTTGCCGAGCATCCGCTCCCCTGCCGCCGCCGTTCTGGTCGAGACAATGCGCGCGAAGGTCGGATCTTCCATCGCGCGGGCCGCGAGCCGCGCCATATCGAGCGCGCAGGAATAATGTCCGGGCGCGTCAAGACCGCTCGGATTGGCAAACGAGGTATGCGCCATGCCGAGTGCCTGCGCCTTTTCATTCATCCACGCAACAAACTGCGCCACAGAGCCGCCACAGTGGTCAGCAATGCATTCCGCCGCGTCATTCCCCGAAGGCAGAAGCAAGCCGTAGAGCAGCTCTTCCAATGTCAGCGTCTCGCCCGCACACAGATACATTGACGATCCCTCTTTCAAGTGACTTCCCTTTACAGTCACTATATCCGAAAGCTTTCCGTGTTCAATTGCCACAAGTGCCGTCATGATCTTCGTCGTGCTGGCAATGGGGAGCTCCCGCTCCGCGTTCTGCGCGGCAAGGACACGTCCGCTCTCGGCGTCCATGAGAATAAACGCCTCCGCGCCGGTCTGCGGCACGGCTGGCGCCGCATGGCCGTTCACACTGCCAAGCAGGCACAGCGCCGCAAGGGCGGCGGATAGTCTTTGCTGCACAGTACGAGTCATCGTCCATCATCCTTTTTTCAGAATGACTTCAGTATGCCCGCTTTCAGGCGAATTCTTTCTCCTCTTTTTTCTTTGCCATAAAGCTTTCCACACGGTCAATCAGCTGCGGTGCCATTTCCAGCACGCGGTCGACCGTTGCGGTCGCAGGAACTGCCACAGGCATGATGCGCGTCTGGCCGTCCTTGGTAATCAAAAAGGCGACCGGATCGATCTTCACGCCAGCGCCGCCTCCGCCGCCAAACTTCCCGTTGGCCTGCCCATAGGTCCCGCCGCCAGTCCCGAAGCCAAAGCTCATACGGGAGACAGGAATAATCGTCACGCCGTCAGGCGTTGTGATCGGCTCGCCGATGATGGAATTGGAATCCACCATCTCACGGATCTTTGCCATCGTGTCCTCCATCAGTTCAGTCACAGCGTTTTTCTTCTCGTTATTTTCCATGACAGATGATCCTTTCTTATGCAGTCTGTTTTTCCGTTATCGGTTCCGTGTCCGGAGCCGGCTGGTCTGCCGGTGCTCCCGCCGCGCCCGTTTTATGCTTTTTTCGATAGCGCAGAAACCACCTGATGAACGGGAATGCCAGCGTGAAGAGGATTGCAAGCAGATCCCACACGCGCAGCGAAATGCCGATGGTTCCCTCTGCCGATGGTTCTTTTTTCTCAAAGTCAAGCCCCAGATATATCGAGGGCTTCGGGATGCAGAACAGCTCCTCCAGTCTCGGCATCAGCGTCCATAGCACCGCGTTCGCGTGTCCATAGGCCTGCGCCGTATCCGCCGGATCATCCCCGGCAAGGATCACGCTGATCTCCAGCGGATCGATGCGCGTGCGCCGACAGGTGCACCGAAGCGTCCGCCCCAGCGTACCGAGCACGACATCCGCAAGCTCTTTCCACTCATCAAAGGTGAATGACGGAAGTGCCGGATGGCTGTGCGCCTTTTTGGTGGGCGGTTCGCCCTCATGTGTTTTCTCTGTATCACGCGTGTTTTTTTCGTTCGTTCTTTCTTTTCCCGGGAAAAGCATCCGCCTGACCGGTCCGATGCGCAGCCGCACCCGCTGTGTTTCACCGAAATCGACGATCACGCCCACGCGCAGCAGTAATAGAAGGAGAATAAGCAGCAAGATCACGCCAATTACCTTCAGCGCCGTCACAGTCCGCTTCCCCCTTTCTGTCTGAATCCGTTATATCCGTTATGCTTTGCCGTCCGTTTTCTCCGCTTCAGCGGTCAACCGGGAGGGATCGAGAATCGCCCCATCCGCGTCCAGCCGGAGCTGACCGTCCGTCTCAAGCCCCGGCATCTCCGGCAGCTCCTCCAGAGAGCTCAGGTGAAACACCCGCAGAAACTCCTTTGTCGTGCGGTAGAGCCTCGGCCTGCCCGGCACCTGCAGACGTCCACATTCCTCGATAAGCTTTCGCTCCTGCAAAAGCCCCATTGTGTACGAGCTGTCTACGCCGCGCACCTGATCGATATAGGCGCGCGTGGTCGGCTGATAGTAGGCAATGATGGTCAGCACCTCCAGCGCGGGCTGGGAAAGCTTGGCGCTCTTGCGGATCTCAAACGCCCTGCGGATAACGTCTGCGTAATCCGGCGCGGAGCAGAGCTGATAGCCGTCCTCCATGCGCACCAGACGGATGCCACGCCGCTCAAAGGAATAGTAGTCGCCCAGCTCCTGCAAGATCTGTTCTGCCGTCGGCCTGTCCAGCTCAAGGGCCATGCAGATGCGGTCGATATTTACCGGCTCGCCGGCGGCAAAGAGGATCCCCTCCATCGCCGAGCGAACCTCATGTAGATCCATTGTTTCCAGTGCCATAGTGTCCTCACATCGTAAAAGATTCCGGTGCATCCTGTTCGCAGTCCACCGTGCAGTCCGTCTCGCCGCCGGCCAGGCGGATCACGCTTGCACGGCACAGCTCCAGCACCGCCATAAAGGTCGCCACGATCTCGCTGCGGCTCTTTGCACCACGGAAGAGAAGCAGAAAGCGCGTGATGCCGCAGTGCTTGAGCCGCCGCACGATCTCCCCCGCCTTATCGGAAATGGAATACGGCTCGCGCTGCACGATCTGCTCAAAGGCCGCGCGCGGCGGCGGGGCGAGCTTCTCCGCGCGGTCAAAGACCGTCTGCATGGCAAGCACCAGATCCGCCTTTTCGTGATCATACTCATAAATTTTCCCGCGCTCCATCGGCTCGGGATTCTTTGTCATCGTGTTCCGCCCGAACTCGCTCATCGGGCCGAGCACCTCGGTCAGCGCGCGGATGCGCAGATAGGTGTCCTTCTGCTGACGCTCCTTCAGGGATTGGATCAGCTGCTCCATCTCGTTCTGCGCTTCCTCGTCCTCAATGGAGAGCAGCATGCGCGTCTTAATATACATCAGGTGCGCCGCCATCGTGATGAACTCGCTCGCCACCTCAAGGTCAAGCTGCTTGCGCTGCTCAAGATAAGCCAGATACTGCTCGAGGATCAGGGCAATGGGAATGTCCTGAATTTCGATTTTATTTTTGGAGAGCAGATAGAGGATCAGGTCGAGCGGTCCCTCAAAATCCTGAAGCTCCTCCGCCGAGCGTTCGTGTACAACGCCCTCCAGCTTGAAAATAGGGTTATCCATGAAAGAAACTCTCCGTTTTCCTTACGATAGGATCCAATTCACCAAAAATGCGAACACGCCGTCAATGGCTGCACTGAGCGCGTTATCGCCCACGCCGAGCCAAACCAGCACAAGCAGCACAACCATGCCGTATTTTTCGCAGCGCATGAGCTTCTCATACGCGCTGTCCGACAGAAAGGCGAAGAGCACCTTTGAGCCGTCGAGCGGCGAGATGGGAATGAGGTTGAAAAGCCCCAAGCCCACGCTCAAATACGCCGTCGTAATCAGAAAGTTGAACAGCAGCTCACTCCGGTACACACCGCCAGTAAGAGTGAAAAACGGCTTTGCGCAGAAAAGCGCCAGAACCGCCAATACGAAATTCGAGGCCGGCCCCGCAAGCGCTGTGACCGCCATGCCCTGCTTCGGCTTTTTAAAATAGCGCATGTCCACCGGCACCGGCTTTGCCCAGCCGAAGCCGAGCACCAGCATGCACACCAGGCCGATCCAGTCGATATGGTGCAGCGGATTCAGGCTGAGGCGGCGTTCGCGCTTGGCTGTGGGGTCGCCGAGCGCGTATGCCGCGAGCCCGTGACAGGTCTCGTGCACCGTCAGGCACAAAAACACGGCAAGCAGGCGCATCAGCGCCGAAAGCATTGCCGAAAAATCAAGCGAATTCCAAAGGTCAGACAAGGTCCCCAACGCAATCTCTCCTGCGCAAAAATTCATCACCGGGTACCTCTACCCGATAAGTTTTTTTATTATAGCATTTTTCGCGTCCCTTTACAAGAATTTTTGCAATTTTTATTGCATTGTCCTTGCAAAAATATTGTGATTTTATTTCGTTGGATTGCACAAAAGGGAGAATAGACGATATCGTCTATTCTTCCTTTGCAAACCGCTGTACAGCGCATCGGCATAGCGGAACAAGAAAAAAGCAGCCGCACAGCGGCTGCTTTTTCAACTCAGTTCAGAGGGATTAGCCCTTGATCATGGAAGCGATCTCTTCAGCAAAGTTCTCCTGCTTCTTCTCGATGCCCTCGCCCTTTTCAAAGCGGATGGCGTCAACGAACTCGAGCTTGCCGCCGAGCTTCTTGGCCGCGTCGGCAATATACTGCTCAACCGTGCCGGAGAACACGTCGCCGCGGACAAACTCCTGCTGGAGCAGGCAGTTCTCGGAATAGAACTTGTTGAGCTTGCCCATAACGATCTTCTCACGGACCTGCTCGGGCTTGCTGGCCATCTTGGGATCATTGGCCATCTGAGCCATCATGATCTTCTTCTCCTCGTCGAGAACGTCCTGAGAGA
>CAKTOJ010000003.1 GCA_934589665.1 uncultured Oscillospiraceae bacterium
ACCGCGCGGGATGTTTACGCCTCCGGCACGGGAATGACCCTCGCGCAGTATCAGGCGGAAGCCAACGCCTCCCTGCAATGGGAGGAGACGCAGGCGCTGAACACCACCGAGCTGTATCCCGGCACCTTCACGCTCGCGCAGAAGTCCTCTGCCAAGACCAGCAGCTGGGCGCAGAGCGACGTGAACCTTGCGCTCAATGATAACCTGCTCGACGCCGCCCTGCTCGGCAGCGATTACACGAAGAACATCACCCGTCTGCAGTTCTGCTCCGTGGCCGTCCGCCTCGCCGAGGAACTGACCGGCAAGAGCATCTCCCCCGCCCCCGCCTCCACCTTCACGGACACCACCAGCGCTTACGCCCTCAAGGCCTACGCCGCGGGCATCACGACCGGCGTCACCGCCACGACCTTTGACCCCAATGGCACGCTCACGCGCGCGCAGATGGCGGCGTTCCTCTACCGCACGCTGCGCTACGTCGAGAAGAACTCCGACTACTCCTACACCAGCTACACCTCCAAGCTCTCCTCCTACAAGGACAGCGCGCAGATTCAGGGCTGGGCGAAGGAGTCTATGGCGTTCATGAACGCGCTCGATCTCGTCAAGGGCACCACCTCCACCACGCTCTCCCCCAACGGTACGTGCACCATCGAGCAGGCCGTCGCCGTGGCCGAGCGCAGCGTCTACGCCCACCAGATCGGCTGGTATCAGGCCGCGCCGGTGACCAATATCTATGACTATAACAACAGCACCGGGGAGCATGAGCTCCGTGCCGGAGAGTACACCTCCTTCGACAGCACCAATGCCAGCCTCCATCCGGGCGACCTCGTCTGGGTCACGGGCAAGCTGACCGGCGTGAGCGATCTGCTGGCCACCGTCTCCGACACTACCGTGGAGGACTGCGTTTACTCCGCCTACCTCCCCGGCATCAACCCGTACACCGGCCAGAGCATGTATCTCCACTACCGCGACCTCATTCCCGTCCGCGGCTGATCGTCGGGGAGAACAAAAACAAAAGAGCCGCTGCAGAATTCTGCAGCGGCTCTTTTTACATCTCTTACAGGGTGTGCACTCGGTTATCGAATTTCGGCACACGGATGCGGATGGTGACGTTATCATCCACGACCTCGCTGATCTGCACATCGCAGGTCGCGCTGAGCAGACGGTAGGCGTCGGGGAAGCTGATATCAAATTTCTTCATCAGGAACTTCACCGTGTCCTCGGTGCCAAGCTTGATGCTCTCGTCCAGCGTGGGACGGGAGGCCAGGAAGTACAGGCTGTCTGCCGTCTCGATGACGGGGCGCTCGATGGGACGGTCATGGTAGACCGTGACACGCAGGCACATGCGGCCCGCGATCTCGATGCCCGTGCCGGAGAGCTCGCCGTCACCCATACAGGCGTGCATATCACCCACGGCCAGACCCGCACCCTCGGCATTGACCGGGAAGTACACGCGTGAGCCAACGCGGATCAGCTTGGTATCCATATTGGCGCCGTGATCCTCGGGCACCGCGCAGTGGATCTCACCGCTCTTCGTAGCGACACCCATCACACCGATCATCGGCGTCAGGGGCAGCTTGATATCATCGGAAAAATGTGCAAAGCCGTCGTGTACGGGGATGATCTTTGTATCGGGTTCTGTGATGTGGTCGCCCAGCACACCGAGACCGACCGAGGTGACCATCACACCCTGCGGGGCAAGGTCGATGGCCATGACCTCCACGCAGAGGGTATCTCCCGGATGCGCGCCGTTCACCGCAATGGGGCCGACTGCACAGTCCATGATGCTGATGTCAATGTCCGGACGCTTGACGCTTGCATCCGTAATCTGGCCGGTGTAGCAATCATCACACTCGACCCAGAAGGTCTCGCCGTCCTCGACCGTATAGTTGGCGGGGTTGGTGGGATTGAAGTGAAAAATGACTTTGTCTTTCGGAATTACACGCATGGCAGCTCTCTCCTTTCCCATGTCCGTGTATTACCAGCCCGCGGGCAGAATACCGACCATCGAGCAGATGAAGTAGATGGCGGCAAGGCTGAAGATCACGATGATCGAGCCCTGCACTGCAGGATGCGCGTACCAGCCGCACTTCCATTCAGGCTCGATATCGCCCTTCTTGCGAGCATTGTTGACCATCAGAACGGGAACGATCGACATGATCACACCGCCGAAGGTACCCGCCCAGCCGATGGCGTCAACGAAGCTGACGAGGCCGGCATAGGCCAGAATGAAGGGAGGCAGAACCGTGCAGGCGATGGCGATAAGGCGCGTTTTGGTTTCCTTCTCATCTTTGAGCTTGAACATATCGACGATGTTGGTGAGCATGGAGCCGCCGACCGCCCAGTAGGAGGTCATCATAGCGCAGAGCGCGAAGATGTTTGCGGTGTAGAGTGCCCAGGTGCCGAGAGCCTCGCCCCAGGCAAGCGTTGCGACCTGCGTGACCTTGTCCGCGCCGGTCAGGGAGAGGACCGCCAGAGGAACGACGGCCAGCAGCACACCGGTGATGAACATACCGAGGATGATGGCAACGGGGAGCTTCTTGGGCGTATGACGCATACCGCGGGCCAATTCAGGAACGGCATACTGTGCGATGTAGCAGAAGATGGCGCTGCTGAGCAGAGGAACAGCATACTTCCAGTTGGTGTACATGGCGCGGGAAACGTCCGCCTTGCCGGAGAGGAAGGAGGCGATGATGATGACCGCCAGGAGCGCGACCATGCCGGTGGACATGAATTTCTCCCACAGACCCGTGGCCTTCAGGCCGAACCAGACGACCAGCACACAGGGAACGGTGAAGAGCAGGCTGCCCGCCCAGTTGGGAAGACCCAGCAGGGTGCAGAGGATGTTGCCGGAGCCGCTGGTGTAGGCGATCATGCAGCCGATGGAGTTGGCGCAGACGGAAATAAAGACCAGCACCGAGCCGGCTTTGCCGACATACTTTTCCGCAAGACCGGGAAGCTGCAGGGGCTTCTTGGTACGCAGCGCGGACTCGGCGACGTAGAGCATGGAGAATGTGGTGAACACACCCGCCACGATCAGCCACAGCAGCAGGATCGGCCAGCCCGCCAGTCTGGTGGAATACGCAAGGCCCAGAATACCGGAGCCAATGTTGGCGCCGACGATGATGGCCATTGCCTCGTACATAGTAAGCTTGGTTACTTTAAGCGCACCCTCTTCAACGACGGCATTGTTTTTCTCTTCCATTGATTTCTCCTCCTGTTTCTGTTTTGTCAGCTCAATTTTGCAACACGAGCTGTCTTGCTATTCATTTTAGCGGCCAAAGGACAACAAATAGACAACAAAAATGCAGAAGTTATCAAAAGCCTCTGCATATCGTCAGCATTAACAGAATCTTAACGCTTTATTTGTTTATCATGCCCAGCAAAGAAGCCGTGGTAATCTCCGCCCAGCTGTACTGTGTCATGAATTCACCGACAAAGGCGCTCACCGCAGACGGCTCGCCGTTGAGAAAGCGGTAATAGTCGCACTCGAAGCGCTCCGTGTCCACGCTCAGACGGTTTCGGCCCTTGAGAATCACATCCTCACAGCCTGCGGCGCGCAGCGTGCGCATGAGGTCCGATTTGAAGGTTTCAAGCTGATTTTTCAGCGCGCTGCCATACTCCCGGTCCTCGTAGAGCACAGCAGCACACTCTTTGATGCTGCACGCCGCACCGCGGCGAAACACCAGATAAGCAAACAGCTCCTTGCTCTTCGAGCGCGAAAACTCCAACGGCCGCCCCTGATAAAACGCCTCGAAATTTCCGAAGCACTGTACGCGCAGCGCCTTTTCCTGTGCGGTGCGGACCGTGGTCAGGCCGATATTGCGCAGCTCCTCGGCAATGTCCTCCGGCGTGACCGGCTTCATCAGATAGCCGCGCGCGTGCAGAGAGTAGGACTCCAGCGCATACTGGGAATAGGCTGTGACAAAGATGATCTCAAGTGCCGGCAGAAGCTTTCGCAGTTCAACCGCAAGATCCAGCCCTGTCCAGCCGCGCATCTGAATGTCCAGAAAGGCAACCTGCGGGCTGAACGTGCCCGCATGCACGGCGGCAAGCGCCTCCTCCGGATCGGTAAAATCATGCACCTGCGCCTCCGGCTCCGCCGTATGCAGAGCGTTTGTCAGGTCCTGCAGCGCCAGCGGCTCGTCGTCAACCGCCAAAAAGCAATATTTCACGGTCTCTCCTCCTTCCGGTCCTTGGGAATGATCAGTGTCACCGTCGTGCCGTGATCCGGACTGCTTTGGACCTCCATCCTTCCGCCGCAGATCGCGGCCAGCCGCTCCCGCACGCTCCACAGTCCGATATGCTCGCCCGCCGGACCGATGGGCTGCGCCGTGTCGAAGCCGACACCGTCGTCCACCACGCTCACACGCACATTCTCCTCATCCTCCGCGGTCATGACCATGACCGTCCCGCCGCTGCGCCGCTGCATAACGCCGTGGCGCACCGCATTTTCCACCAGAGGCTCAAGCGTCAGCGGCGGCAGCGAGAAGTGCGTAACCGGCGTGTTGAAGAGCACGGTAAGATCCCTGCCGAAGCGCATCCTCTCAAGGTCTACATAATGTCTGGTGTGCTCCAGCTCCTGCAAAAACGGGATGCAGCCCGTATTGCTCAGTGAATTGAGGTTGCCGCGCAGATAGCGCGTAAAATCCGTCAGCGCCTGCTCAGCCTTCCGCGCATCCGTGCGGCACAGCGCACGGATGCTGGTAAGCGCATTGTAGAGGAAGTGCGGCTGGATCTGGCTGAGCATGATGGAAATGCGCTGCTGGAGGAGCTGCTCCTCCTGCTGCTTTTCGTAGTCGATCTGCACGGTGATGTATATCTGAATCAGGCAAAACGCCGTGACGACATGTGCCAGCGTGATCTCGCCAATGATCGTATCAAATGCGACTGCGGCTGCAACCAGCAGCTCATAGCAGAGAAAGGAGACCGCCTTGCGGTTCGTCAGTACCCTGCGGAAATTCAGAATAATGGTGATGACGACAACCATCGGCAGCGCCAGGAAAAAGAAATACAGCCACGGATAATCCTGCAAACGCCAGGGCTGCACCTCGGCGTGCGCCGTGAAAACGGAAATCATGACCAGCAGCAGTCCGTCCGCGCTCAATCCGCCGACAAGCACGGCGTAGCGGCGCAGTTCCTTCGGGTCCTCGTTGATGTAGCTGATGAGATATGTGCTGTAAAAAATCAGCAGCGGAAAGGCCGAAGCATAGCAAACATAGTAGGCCGCCTCCCGAAGCTGCGGGAAGAGCGGCAGGAAATCCAACCCGATGCCCCAGTAGACCACATCGCTCAAAAGGCCGAGCGTGTTGAGCGCCAGCATCCAGAGGAAATAGGACCGGAAACGCCGCCGCGAATGGCTGCCGAACACCACGCTCGCATAGGTGGAGGTGGTCAGGATCGCAAAAAACAGCTCCAGCACCACGCCGACTGTCGTAAACGGGTTTGCCGGCACATCCCCGCCGGCAATGGCACGGAAAGTCACGACCATCAGCGTGAGCACAATACCGATCGTCACCAGACAGCCGGCGCCCATGACAGTCCTCTTGTCTATCCGCACAGCCGTTCCCCTCCCTGCAGATCTGGTTATTTAAGCATTTATTTTATCTTATTTCGACACGCAATGCAATCATAAAAGGCCGTAATCGTTAAAACAGCGGCATCCCACTTCAATGCAGAGGGCTTTAACGCTTGACGCAAAAAAGGAAGCTCCCCTTTCGGGGAGCTTCCTTTGATTCCGTTTGGCTCAGAGAGCCTTACTGCCGATCGAGGAGATTAGGCCTTGGTGGCAGCGGAAACGTAGACGTACAGGTTGGTGATCTCGCCGTCGTTGTTGAGAACGCCGAAGTAGGTACCGGTGACCTTGTAATCCTTGCACTCGGTCTCGAGGCCGGAGCCGGTCACGGTGTCAACGCTGTAGTCATTGTTGTTGTCGTTGATGCCGGCAACATTCTTCTCAACCACAAAGTAGACGTTGTAGTTGTCAGCCACGGCCTTGTCCTGAACGAAGTCGAACACGCCCTTGGAGAAGTTGACCTCCTTGCCGGAGATGTCGCCCTTGACATAGTCGTCGTCAGCGCCGTTAGCGGGGTTGACAGGATCCATATCGGTGACATAGCCCGTGTCAGCGTCGTAAGCGATGCCGTCATACAGGGTCATGACGGTCTGCTTCTTGCCAAAGGTGTCGTCCAGCTTGATGGTGGTCTCCTCGCCGTTGACGATGGCCTTGTACTGATAATAGGTGTTATCATCAGCGTCGGTGCCGGCGCGGTCGAACTTCAGCAGGTAGACATAATCGGTAGCGGACTTGGTGTTGCCCTTAACGGAAGCGTCGGAGGCGTCGATGAAGACGTACTCAGCGAAGCTGCCGTCCATCTTGGCGAACGCGGTCAGGTCGCCGGACTTGGCAGTGACCTTGATGGTGGGAACCTTGGAGATGCCCTCGTAGACCTTGACGTTATCATCCTCGTCGAGAACGATGAAGGTGGTGCCCTTGTTGGCCTTGAACTGGTTGGCAGTAGCAGCATCGACGCCAACGGCGGTCTTGCCGTTCTCGGTCAGCATCTTGCCGATGCCGGTAACCGTGACCTGAGCAAGATCAGCAGCGGCAACGCCGGTGATCTCGAACTTGCCGGACTTCTTCTCGCTGTAGGAGAACCACTTGTTGGTGGTATCAGTGCCGTTCGTGTAGACATCATCGTTCTTGACGGTGATGGTCTTGCGGGTGCCGTCGGAGAAGAACGCGTCGAGGATGACATCGGTGTCGAAGTCGCCCTTCTTAGCGGACTTGAGGGAGAAGAGGTACTGGTTGGAGGAAGCCTTGGCCTCGTCAACGTAGATGATGAAGCCGTTGGTATCCAGAACAACAGTGGACTCGTCGCCGATGGAGAACTCAACGGACTTGCCGTTGTCCTTGTCAGCCTTCACGGTCTTGTTGTACTTGTAGGTGGTGCCGCCGATGGTGACGTCATTCTCGGTGGAGTAAGCGGTGACCTTGCCGGTGACAGTCTTGGCGGGAACGACGGTCTGGATCTCGTTGTCAGCGATGGTGACGAGAACATAGTCGTCTTCCTTCAGCTCGGTGATGACCGCGAAGTCGTCGAGGGACAGGGTGTCGGTGGTCACGCCGCCGTTGTTGGCGTTGTCAGGAGTGACGACCTTGACTTCTTCCTTCTTGGCGTTGTAGTCGCTGGTGGCCTGCATCACATAGGTGTTGATGATGACGATGGTAACAGCGTTGTTGTCATCGTTCACATAGACCTCAGTGGTGGTGCCGTTGCCGGTGTAGTCGCCAGCGCCGAGGCTCTTGGTGGAGTTCTTGTCGAAATACTTGGCAACATCCTGGCTCACGCCGGCGGTCTTGCCGTCGACATAAACGGTCAGAGTGGCATCGGGCTTCTTGGCATTATTCAGATCGTCAACAACAGTCTTGCCGACGGTGTTGTAGAGAACCTTCTCGGTAACCTTGGCATTGAAGCTGTAGTCAGCGGAATCAGCGAACTTGCCGATCTCTTCAGCCTTGTAGGTCCACACGGTAGCGGGACGGCCGAACTTGTCGCGCTGGTTGACGGTCTTGGCCTTCAGATCCTCGCCGTAGAGCTTCTCGGTGAGCTGCTGAATGTTGTCGCCGTCGTTGTTGTAGTCCTTCTTGGTCGTGACCTTGGAAGCCTTGGAGCTGCCGGTGATGACCTCGAAGCCGTCGCCCTTGACGGTGGTGCCCTCGATGGCATACTCGTAGGTGTCAGCCTTCAGGGCGTTGAGAGCCAGCTGAGCGGCCTCTTCACGGGTGAGGACCTCGGTGCCTCTCTTGGAGATCTTGTCGAACAGATCGTTGGTGGAGGCGAGCTTGGCGGTGTTGATGGCCCAATCGGCACCCTCGAGGGTCTCCTTGGTGGCATCATAACCGAGCGCGCAGAGCAGCATCTTCGCAAACTGCAGGCCGGTCAGCTTGCCCTGGGGGTCAAACTTGCCGTTGCCAATGCCGGAGACGTAGCCGGCCTGGGCGCAGTAGGCGATGTAGCCCGCGGACCAACGGGTCGCGGGGACATCGGAGAAGGTGTTGGTGCCAACCAGGCCCTCAGCGGTCTTCTCGCCGAGGTCGAGGTAAGCGATGATCTTGGCGGCCTGCTCACGGGTCAGCTCTTCCTTGGGGTTGAACTTGTTGCCGTCGCCGCCAGCGAACACGCCGACCTTGGAGAGAACATCGACAGCTTCGGAATAGTCGACGTCTGCAGCATCAGCGTACGCTGCGTTGCTGATGGTGACGAGGGACATGGACATGACCAGGGCCAGCACCAGCGCGAGTAACTTTTTCATAATGTGTTACTCTCCTTTCTAAAATTTCCGCTTGAAGCGGATGTTCAGCAAACTTGGAGAGCCTCAGCATTCCTCGATCCACTTACCGTGGCATGCCGTTCCCGTAACTGAACCGGGAACCTGCCTTGTCCATCCTCATTTGCTACGCTAAAGATACTCCACCCTTCGCCCTTTTTCAAGTCTTTGGGGCGTCCTTTAACATAAGAGTAAAAATGTATCATTTTCACACAACGAGTTATCTTTATTCTACGCTATTTCTGCTTACTGTCCGCCGGTGGGAAGCAGATAGTGCTTTCTGCCGCGGTCAAGCTGTAATTTTCCCTCTCTGACCATGCGCGCGAGCACGGTGCGCGCCGCGCGGGGCTCAAGGCGCAGCAGCCGCGCGATATCGCTGAGGTAGACGCGCTCCATCGTGCGCACGTAGTCGAGCACCAGCCGCTCCTGCTCCCCGGGCGGTACGGCTTGACCGGCGGGGTAGTAGCCGGAGCTGATGTGCACGAGTGCGCCGTGCGCGCACAGCGCGCGCAGATGCGCCAGCGCCGTGTTTTTCGGGATGTTCAGCTCCTCTGCCGCCGCACGGAGCGTGACGCTCCCCCGCCTGCGGGCGAGGGCGAGCAGACGTTCCTCCTCCTGCCGCCGCGAAGCGTCGGCGAGAAGGGTGCGCAGGGTCTTGTGTTCGATGCCGCCGCGGATGAGCAGCTCGCGCAGCATCACGCTTAAACGCTGCGCGCTCACCGGCGCGCCGGTCGGTGAGGTGATGACATATGCCCACTCCCCGCGCCGCGCGCGGGCCTCGGCGAGCACGCCGCTCACGGCCTTGGTCAGGGATACCTCCCGCTCCGGCAGACGGATCACGCCCGCGCGCAGGTCGACCGCGTCCCACGTCAGCGCCGCGATCTCGCGCGCCGACAGGCGCGGATACCACGCCAGCCACAGCGCGAGCCCCGCATCCGTCCCGCGCTGGGCTTGCAGAATGCGCCAGAGCAGATATTCGTCCGTCCCGCCGTCGGCATCCGTTTCCCCCGGCGCGTCCGGCGCGCCGAAGAGCGGTGCGATGGTACCGCGGTAGGCCGCAAGCGTCAGCCCTGAGACGCGCAGGACATAAGACAGGTCGTGCTCTAAAAGCTGACGGCGGATAAAGTCAAGGCGCAGGTCGGCAAAGGTCACGCCCTGCTGCTCCGCCGCGTCGAGCGTGCGGCGCAGAACGCGCGAGAGCTCCTGCGTGCGGTACGGCTCCCCGCTGCGCGCGGAGACGAGCACGCGCCCCGACTCTCGCCGCGAGAGCGCGAGCATCCCGGCCAGCGCCGCGTCCAGCGGCACCTCTCGCCCCGTGGCAGAGAGCACGGCATTTTCAAGGTCGATCTGCTCCCACGTCAGCGCTTCGATCTCCGCGCGCCGCAGTCCCGCGAGCCATGCGAGCGCCGCGGCGAGGCTGCCGTGCCGCCGCGGGTATTTTTGCAGAATTTCGCGCAGCTTCTGCGCATTTGGCTGATGAAATTCACGCGGCACCGAACCGCCTCCTTTTCCGTCATCTATACATTATAATATATAGCACTCTCTCAGCGCTGTCAACGCGGGGAAAAAGTAACACATTATGAAAAAGTTACTCGCGCTGGTGCTGGCCCTGGTCATGTCCATGTCCCTCGTCACCATCAGCAACGCAGCGTACGCTGATGCTGCAGACGTCGACTATTCCGAAGCTGTCGATGTTCTCTCCAAGGTCGGCGTGTTCGCTGGCGGCGACGGCAACAAGTTCAACCCCAAGGAAGAGCTGACCCGTGAGCAGGCCGCCAAGATCATCGCTTACCTCGACCTCGGCGAGAAGACCGCTGAGGGCCTGGTTGGCACCAACACCTTCTCCGATGTCCCCGCGACCCGTTGGTCCGCGGGCTACATCGCCTACTGCGCCCAGGCCGGCTACGTCTCCGGCATTGGCAACGGCAAGTTTGACCCCCAGGGCAAGCTGACCGGCCTGCAGTTTGCGAAGATGCTGCTCTGCGCGCTCGGCTATGATGCCGCCAAGGAGACCCTCGAGGGTGCCGATTGGTCCATCAACACCGCCAAGCTCGCTTCCACCAACGATCTGTTCGACAAGATCTCCAAGAAGGGCACCGAGGTTCTCACTCGTGAAGAGGCCGCTCAGCTGGCTCTCAACGCTCTGAAGGCTGACACCTATGAGTATGCCATCGAGGGTACCACCGTCAAGGGCGACGGCTTCGAGGTCATCACCGGCAGCTCCAAGGCTGACAAGGTCACCACCAAGAAGGACTACAACGGCGACAAGGACAACATCCAGCAGCTCACCGAGAAGCTGTATGGCAACGACCTGAAGGCCGACGAGAACGTCTCCGACGATTTCGGTCGTCCCGCTACCAAGTGGACCTACAAGACTGAGGAAGTTGGCACCTATGCCGATGCCGCTGATTACACCCTCAACAACAAGGTCACCAAGAAGGCTCTCTATGACACCCTGGGCAAGGATGTTGTTGACGACCTGAAGGACACCAAGAACACCAAGGCCACCCTCACCGTTTATGTTGACGGTAATGATGACAAGGCTTACGCCCTCTCCGGCGACACCGCCATCAAGACCTTCATCGACAAGAACTCCACCAAGGCTGCGGCCGGCACCGGCAACGGCGCTCTGACCGAGGTCTATGTTGACGACGATACCAACGAGGTTACCGTTGTTGTCATCAACACCTACGTCATGCAGGCCACCGGCGACTACAACAGCAAGAAGGAAGAGCTCAAGGTCGAGTTCCTCGCTCCCGCTGCGAAGGCTGTCTCCGGTCTGTCCTCCGATGACAAGACCCTCTCCGTTGACGATTTCGCTGTCATCGCTGACGCGAAGGAAGACGACTATCTGCTCGTCACCATCGCCGGCACTGACATCAAGACCGTCGTTCCCGCCAAGACCGTCACCGGCAAGGTCACCGCTTACTCCACCGGCAACGATGTGACCATCGGCGGCACCACCTACAAGTATGCCAACACCATCGAGGCAGAGGACAAGAACGGCAAGAAGGTCGAGTTCTCCATCGGTGACGAGGCGACTGTGGTTCTCGACACCAACGGCTTCATCGTCTACGTTGACGAGGCCAAGGCTTCCTCCAGCCAGTATGTCTTCGTGACCGAGTTCGCCAAGGACGGCAACTTCAAGGATGCCGACCTGCTCGCTAAGGCTTACTTCACCGACGGCACCTACAAGAAGGTCACTGTCAAGAACGATGACGACATCAAGAAGCTGGGCGATGCTGCTAACAACCACTGGTACTCCTACACCGAGAAGAAGGGCGGCGAGTATGAGCTGACCCTCATCAAGGATGGTAAGGACGGCTTCGAGAAGGTCTATGTTTCCGGTAAGGACACGACCCTGATCGAGAACGGCAAGACCAAGCTCGGCGACAGCTCCTTCAAGGCCAACAAGTCCACCACCTTCGTCTTCCTTGACGACGGCGATGTGAAGGTCTACGAGGGCATCTCCAAGGTTCCCACCGTCAAGACCAGCGCCAAGGCTGCCAGCCTGACCGCTTACGTCAAGCTGGATGGTTCCACCTATGCCGAGTATGTCTTCGTCGAAGTGACCGACGCCACCACCAAGGGCGGCAATAAGACCAACTCCGACCTGATCTATGTCCTCGACTTCGACCGCACCGGCACTGACGCTGATGATAACACCTATTATCAGTTCAACGCCATCGTCAACGGCGAGGAGACCAAGGTCAAGTTCAACGATGATGAGAACTACAGCAAGACCGCATCCAGCTACGAGTTCACTCTGCTCGAGAACATCTCCTACGAGTCCGAGACCGGCTACATCTCCGATTTCGACCAGGTGACGAAGAGCGATGACGACTATCTCACCAAGTCCTTCACCGGCAAGGTGACTTACTCCGACGGTGTTGTGAACTTCGTTCCCGACAACGCTCTGGCTGACAAGTACACCATCTACCTCATCGCTGATGTCAACACCGGCATCAATGAGAACGATAAGGACTACAGCGTTGACACCGTGACCGGCTCCGGTCTTGAGACCGAGTGCAAGGGCTACAGCGTCACCGACGGTTCCTACGTTGCCGTTCTGGACAACGATGAGATCACCGAGCTGTACGTCTACATCCACACCACTGCCAAGGCCTAATCACCTCGAACAGTGGTGAGGCTCCCTGAGCCAAACGGATAAAAGGAAGCTCCCCATATGGGGAGCTTCCTTTTTGCTCTTTCCCGCGCCTGTCCCCTACCCCGCGCGCGGGCTTGTCCCGCGTTGACAGCGGGCGCGATGTGCTATATAGTATAAGGTAAGGATTTTCTTATTTTTTCGTCCATTTGCCTGCGCCGGACATGGCAGAAAAAATCCTGCCACAAAGAGAGAAAAGGAGGCGGCGGAGATGACATCAGACGAAACCCTGTACCGCCGCTATCTTGACGGCGACGACGACGCGCTCGGCGCGCTCATGGAGCGTCACGGCGACCGCCTGACGCTCTATCTCGACGGCTATCTGCACGATATCCACGAAGCCGAGGACCTGATGATCGAGGCCTTTGCCTACCTCATCGCCAAAAAGCCGCACATCCGTGACGGCGGCTTCCGTGCCTACCTCTACCAGTCGGCGCGCCACATGGCGCTGCGGACGCTGGCAAAACAGCGCGCACGCTCGTGCTTCTCGCTCGACGCGCTGACGCAGGAGCCGGAGGCGCGGGAGCTGGTCGAGGAGCTGACGGAAACAAACGAGCGCGCGCAGACGCTGCGCGCGTGCATGGCGGAGCTGCACGCGGACTACCGCGAGGCGCTGTTTCTCGTCTATTTCGAGGGCTTGAGCCACGCGGAGACCGCCGCCGTCATGGGACGGCGGGAGCGACAGGTCGCCGACCTCATCTACCGCGGGAAAAACGCGCTGCGCAAGCGGCTGGAACAGGAGGGGATCACCTATGCGTACAACGGATGAACGCCTGCGAGCAGCAAAGCGCCGCGCGGAGGAAATGAAACAGCAGGAGCGCCGCCGGCGCGGAAAAATCGCCGTCCTCGCCTGTTCGGCGGCCTGTCTGGCGGTGATTTTCGCCCTCGCGCTCGCCATGCCGTCCATCGCGGCGCGCCTTTCCGGCGCGGAATACGGCGTCGGCCTGACGGCAAGCATGTTCAGCGGCGAGAGCCTCGGCTATCTCGTCATCGGCTTGCTCGCCTTTGCGCTGGGCGTGTGCGTGACGGTGCTGTGCGTCCGCCTTCGCCGCCATGAGCGGGACGAAGAGAGCGAGGGGCCGCACGATGCTTGAATTCTGGGATTACCTCGTGCAGTTCCTCGTCACGGCGTTCGGCTTCTGCGCCGCGCTGCGCCGGTATTTTCAAAGCCGCCGCCAGCCGTGGTTCCTGCTCGCCTGCTTTTACGGCACCTTTGCCCTCGGCACGCTTTATTGGACGCTCCACCTTGCCCTGCGGCAGGAAACGCCGCAGATCTTCTATGTTTCCGACCTCGCGTGGATCGCGAGCTTCGTCTTTCTCCTCACGCTGACGCTCACCCTGCCCTCCGCGGCCGAGCGCCGCGCCCGCACAAGGCTGTGTCTGCTCGTTCCCGCGCTCGGCCTGCCCCAGTTCGCGCTCTACGTCACGCATGGGGACATCCTCTCCAACGTCCTCATGTGCGGCATGACGATGCTCGCGGCATGGTGCGCCGTGCGCGGACTTGTGTGGGCGAAAACGGGCGGCGATGCGCGGCTGTGCCGCTTCCATCAAGCCGTCCTCGGCTTCACGGCGCTGGAGTACGCGCTCTGGACCTCGTCCTGCTTCTGGGTGAGCGACACGCTCACCAATCCCTATTTCTGGTTCGATTTTCTGCTCTCCGCCGTGCTCGCGCTGTTCCTGCCCGCGCTCGGAAAGGCGGTGGAGGCATGACCTACATCGAAAATATTTTCATCTGCATGGCTGCGCCGCTCGCGGTGACGCTGCTCTTCCTCCCGCGCAGAAGCCGCCCCGTGCTGCTCTTCTGCCTCGCGGGCATGCTCTCGTGTCTGCTCTCGGCCTATCTCAACACGTTTTTCGCCCACTATTACGGCGCGGACGCCGTCAACGCCGCCACACAGGTCGCGCCGGTGGTGGAGGAGATCATGAAGCTTCTGCCCCTGCTCTTCTACCTCGCCGTGTTCGAGCCGTCCGCCTCTCGCTTCCGGCTCTCTGCCGTCGTGCTGGCCGCCAGCTTCGCCACGTTTGAAAACGTCTGCTACCTCACCCAGAACGGTGCCGGACAGTTCACGCACCTGCTCATCCGCGGCTTCGGCACGGGCGCCATGCACGTCGTCTGCGGCAGCGTTTACGGCAGCGCCCTGCGCCCCGTGTGGCAGAGCCGCGCGCTGCGCGCGGCCTGTCTGTTCGGGCTTTTGTGCGTCGCCATCATCTACCACGCGATCTACAACCTGCTCATCACCGCGCCCGGCGCGCCGCAGCTGACCGCGTACTGCATCCCGCTGCTCACCGCCCTCGCGCTCGCCGCGTTCGAGCGGCGCACAGCGGACGAACCAAATTAACGTTTCGCGAAAAGCGGCAGGCCGATGGCCTGTCGCTTTTCCTGTGTGCGGAGAAAAACGGGCCCGGCGCAAGAAAAGGATAGCCGAACCGGCAAAGGCATGGTATGATGGAGAAAAAGCAAGGGAGGGCCCGAAAATGGCACGGAAACCAACATACAACCGGCGCATCATGCTCGTGTGCGCGGGGCTGACCGCGCTGATGTCGCAGATCTCCGTCTCCGTGCAGGCGGGCGGCTTTCACCTCTCCGTGGCCATCATCCTGCTCCAGATCCTGCTCTTCATACTGCCCGGCCTTCCCACCCTGCCGCTCACCGCGCTCAGTGCCGCGGGCGTCTGCCTGCTGCGGACCGCCGGTGCGGCGCTCTCCGGCCGCCCATTTGGGGAGGCTGCGCTCGAGGCCGTGCCCGAAATCGCGTTTTATCTGTGCTTCGCCGTCCTCTTCCGCCTGTTTTTCGAGGGAAAGCGCACCGCGTACCGCCTCTCCTATGCCCTGCCGCTCGCCGCAATGGACGCGGCGGGCAACCTTGTCGAGCTCCTGCTGCGCGGGGGCCGGGAGGGCCTTTCGCTCCCGCTTTTTCTGCAGATCGCGGCAGCCGGCCTTGTGCGCGCGGGGGCTGCCGGCACTGTCCTGCTTGCCCTGCGGCGCTACGGCGTCCAGATCCTGCGGCGTGAGGACGCCGCGCGCTACCGGAAGCTCCTTTTCATGACCGCCGATCTGCGCAGCGAGCTTGTCTGGATGGAAAAGGGCTCGGCGCTGGCCGAGGACACCATGAACCGCGCCTACCAGCTTTACCGCAGCCTGTGCGGGGATGAGGGCAGCTCCCCGCTCGCGGGCGAGGCGCTGCTCATCGCCAAGGACGTGCACGAGATCAAAAAGGAGTACGCGCTGGTCATGCGCGGCATCTCCGCCGCGCTCGACCGCGACACGGCGCGCGACGGAATGGCGCTCACCGAGCTTTTCCGCCTGCTCGCGCAAAGCGCGGAGCGCTTCGCGTCCGGGCAGCACAAGGCTGTCTGCGTGCAGTGCCGGTGCGAAACGGAGCTGCGCACGGCGCGGCACTACGAGCTCATGTCCGTCCTGCGCAATCTGCTCAACAATTCCGTCGAGGCCGCGCCGGAGGGGCGTGACGCGTCCGTCGCCCTGTGCGCGCAGCGTGATAGCAATGCGCTGACCCTCACGGTGGAGGACGACTGCGGCGGCATCCCCGCCGACCGGCTCGGCGAGATCTTCACCCCCGGCTTTTCCAGCAAAATCAACCCCCAAACGGGCGAGATCAGCCGCGGCCTCGGCCTGAGCATCGTCAAGGATCTGGTCGAGAAGACCCTCAAGGGCTCCATTACCGTCCGCTCCTCTGATGGAACAACCGTATTCACCGTCCGCATCCCCATCGAAAACCTGTAAGGAGGCGAACCATGCGAATCTATCTCATCGACGACGACAGCGCCGTTTTGGGCGTCCTGCGCCTGCTGCTCGAGCAGGACGGCCACACCGTCGCGGGCAGCGCGCAGAGCGCGGCCGACGCGCTGGAGGATCTGCGCGACTGCGGCGCGGAGCTTGTTTTAGTGGATCTCCTGATGCCGGACATGGACGGGATCAGCTTTGTCCGCCGGGCCAAGCGGGAATTTCCGGCGCTGCGCTTCGTCATGCTCTCGCAGGTCACCTCCAAGGACATGGTGGCCGAGGCCTACGCCGCCGGCGTCGATTTCTTTCTCTCCAAGCCGATCAACGCCGTGGAGGTCACCAGCGTGCTTGCAAGGGTCGGGCAGCTTGTGACCATGGAGCGCACCATGCGTCAGGTGCGCGCGCTCATTCAGGCGGACGCCCCGCCCGCGGGCGCGGACGCATCACCTGCTGGGCCCTCCGCCGCGCAGGGGTTGAGCGAGCAGCAGCTCGCCCAGCTCAAGGCCGTCCTGCACCGCCTCGGCCTGAGCGGCGATCCGGCCTACGCCGACCTCATTCAGGTCGTCGGCTTCCTCGCCGCGCAGGGCCGGCATGAGCAGATGACCGTCGCGCAGCTGTGCAGCCGCTTCAGCCCCTCCCCCAAGGCGATGGAGCAGCGCATCCGCCGCGCCGCCGCGGCCGGCATGGTCAATCTCGCCAACCTCGGCATCGAGGACTACGCCAACGACGTGTTCACGGAATACGCCGGCACGCTCTTCAACTTCGAGCAGGTCCGCAGAGAGATGAACTGCATCCGCGGAAAGAGCGGCGAGCACGGCAAAATTTCCGTCCGCCGCTTCCTCTACGCGCTCGCCGCGCTCTGCTCCAAGCAGGAACGCTAAACCAAACCGGCCTTTTGGGGAAAAATCACGCGCCTGCGCGCGGCCTTTCCCTTTAAATTTTACGAACTCCAAACACCGCAAAATTTTTCTGTCACTTTCCGTTATTTTTTGAAGCAACCCATTACACTTATTGTATCAGTTGTTTTAAAAAAATGAACGGAGGGTAACAGAATGACGACGATTCTTCTCGGACTGGGACTTTTGCTTCTCACGCTTGCCGGTTTTTCCCTCTTCAGCCTGAAGGCGCCCCGCGGGGCCATCGCCATGTCGGGCCTTGCCAACGCCGCAGTCGCAACCTTTCTGGTGGAGGCTGTTCTGCGCTATATTTTCGGCGATCTCTTCGGCATCGGCTTCCTCGGCGAGGTCGGCGGCATGTCCGGCAGCATGGCGGGCGTAGCGGCAGCCATCCTCGTCCCCATCGCCATGGGCGCAAACCCTGTCTTTGCCGTCGTGGGCGGCGTGGCCGTGGGCGGCTACGGCATCCTGCCGGGCTTTCTGGCGGGCTATGCCATCGGCTTTTTGTCCCCGCTGGTAGAAAAATACCTTCCGGCGGGGCTTGACACGATCTTCGGCGCGCTGCTCATCGCGCCCATCGCGCGGCTCATCGCCTTTGCGGCCGATCCTGCGGTGAATGCCGCCATGGAGTACATCGGCCTGACCATCACGGCGGCGACGGAGCAGTCCCCCATCGTCATGGGCTTCCTGCTCGGCGGCATCATGAAGATGATCTGCACCTCGCCCCTGAGCTCCATGGCCCTCACGGCGATGCTCGGCCTGACGGGACTTCCCATGGGGATCGCCGCCATCGCGTGCGTGTCGGGCTCGTTCACCAACGGCATCTTGTTCGCGCGGCTGCACCTCGGGGACCGCAGCAGCATCATCGCCGTCATGCTCGAGCCGCTGACGCAGGCGCATATCATCACGCGCCACCCCATCCCCATCTACGCCTCCGACTTCCTCGGCGGCGGGCTTGCGGGCGTCGGCGCGGCGCTGCTCGGCATCGTCGACAACGCCCCCGGCACGGCCTCTCCCATCCCCGGCCTGCTGGCGCCCTTTGCCTTCAACCCCGCGGACAAGGTGCTTCTGGCGCTGGTCATCGGCGCGGCAGCGGGCATTTTCGCCGGCTTTGCGGGCTCCTTCGTGTTCAAGCGTCTCCCACGCGGCACAAAGGAGACGTCCCCGCGGCCCGACGCGGCAGTCCTTGCGGACGCCTGAGGCGGAATCACATCTCATTTCAGCCGGCAGGGCGCGGTTTTCCGCGCCCTGTCACTTTTTTCCCGCGCGCTTATCGCCGCGGTCTCCTCCGGCCTATCGCATAAAACAGCAGACGGACGGCCATAGGGCCGTCCGTCTGCCGGTTTCCGCCTGTATTTTTCCTGATGCGCGCCCTCCGGAAAAAGGGAGCGTCCTTTTGTGCCTGCGGCTATTGGGTCTCCTGATCGTTGACCTCAAAGGAGCCGTCTGCCAGCCACATGCCGGCTACGCCGGCCCACGCCCGGCACCAGATGTGATAGGTGCCGGGCTTGTCGAAGCCCTCAACATTGCTGACCGAGTAGATCTTCTCGCCGTCCGAGCCCTGTGCCGCCTGTTCGGGGAGGAGCGTTACCCATACCAGTACGCTGGAATCGCTCCGGGGATCACCGTTATCGGGCGGGCTTACCGTGCCCGAAGTTGTATAGGCCACCTGCACCGGCGCGTTTCCGATGTATTTTGCCGTTACGCTGATGTTTCTGCGGGTGGTATCTCCATCCGTGGTCATCTGCGTGTTCACGCTCAGCTGAGGGTTGCACAGCCAGATGTCCATTTCCTGCGTCAAGCTCGCATCCGGGAAATACCAGCCTTTGCTCTTATCCAGCGTCAGGGCCTCCTTTGGGATGGTCACAGTGACCACTCCTGTCTCATGCGCCGGGTCGGTGCCGCTGCCCGTGGGGTGGACGCTCTGCGCGAGCTGGCCCGACGAAAGGGAAGCCGTGAGGCACAGGCCGTTTGCGGACGGCTTGCCGTCCGTTATCTTGGGATCGTTGATCTGATAGTCGCTGGGTCTACTCGCATCACCCTGCCGTCCCACAATGCCGATCTTGCCGACGTCCACGCTCGTGATGGCTTCGACGCCCTCCAGATTGATATAAATCTCGCCGGTGCTGTTTGGCCCGGAGGCGAACCGGGGAGCGCCGGGCTGGTTATCGCTCAGGCGCATCGGTGCGCCGATGATGGCGGTGTATTCCCCGTTTTCCCCCAGCTTGCCGATCACCCTTCCATAATAGTCCTTTACCGTCGCAACAAACCAAACCTCCTTCGGCTCCTCCGGTGTGCCGGTGATCAATGCCCCGTGGGAGGTCCCATACTTGATTCCATCTCGCTCATAATAGCCGATGGTATCATTTTCCGACTTGATCTCAACATACTGCGCGCCCGCTCCCTGCGCTTCCCACACGATCTCTACGGTCGTATCATCGACCGTCCACGCGCCAATATACAGCGGGTAAGCGCTGCCGTTTTTCAGCGGCTGCAGCTCGGTGGAATAGGCAAAGCTTCCGTACTGCGGGTTGACGGCGCCTCCGTTCCGCACGGCCTCCAGAAGCATCTCGTCCGTATAGAGCGTACCCACATTCGGCGTGATCTCCCCGAACGCTTCGGCCGCCTCCCGCAGCTCCCGTGCCAGCCGGTCACATTCCGCCTGCGAGGCAAAGGTGTCGCTGTTCTGCTTGCTCCGCGCGTCGTCGTAAGCGTCCTCCAGCGCGGCGGTCTGGCTGCGTTCGACAAATTTCACGCCCTTCGCTACGCTGTCCGGCCTCGTGCCGTTCGGCGCGGCAAAGATCTTTGTGCTGTCCGCGATGGCTTCGTCCTGCGAATCCGTCAGCGTATCCAGCTGCGCCTTGGCCTCATCCAGCGCGCCCTCCAGCGCCGCCGTGTCCAGCTTCTTTATCTTCACGGAGCAATACACGTGCGTTGTGCTGCCGTCGTCCTCATACCCCGTCGGAAGCGCCGCGTCCATCGAGAGGGACACCTCCTGCTGGATGTCGGGATTCGGATAATAGTTATAGGTGAAGTACCAGTCATTCGCCGGAACCGTCACCGCGATGTAGGAGCCGTCCTGGCACTGGAGCAGGAGATCCGTGGGCAGGCCCGGCTCTGCCGCCGCGAGGACCAGCTCCATTGTGTTCGCATAGCCGATGGAGGCGGTGGAAAGGGGGACGTGATTGACGACCAGCTTTTTTCCGGGCGTCACGCCGCTCTCCATCACGGTCACAGTGGCCGTGATCGTTGCGGTCGTTTCGCCGTGATAGTAGTACCCGGCGGGCATGCTCACCGTTCCCGTGAAGGTGTTCACGCCGGGGCTCGCCCATTCGCCGTCCGGCGTCCAGGTCACGTTCGCCGTCAGTTCATCGTCTCTCTGGGTCGTCACCGTGACCTGCACGGGCAGCCGCGCGTCGCTTTCGACCGCGCCGTAGGGCAGCTCAAGCCCCGTCACCTCCGAAATGCCTGTAACGGTCTGATTCGGGTTGGCCTTAACCGTCAGCCCGGCGGTCACGGTCAGCGTGCCGTCGCAGGTATAGCCGTCGGGGATCGTCACCGTGCCGGTGGCGGTGTAGACGGCGTCCGCGCGGGGATTCGCGTCGTATGCCCTATCCAGCGCCCAACTCACCGCCGCGGAGAGCGCGCCCGCCTTGCCGTCCTCCGTCACATTCAGCGTGACGGAGGCGGGGAAACGGCTCATGGCATCCGCTTCGCTCGTACCGTAGGACACCGTCACGTCCGCGACCGTCTCCGCGCCGGTAACGATCCGGACGGGCGCGGTGCTCCCGCCGCCCGAGCCGCCGGAGCTGCTGCCGCCCGAGCCGCCGGAGCTGCTGCCGCCGGAGCTGCTCTCGCCGGACGTGGCCGGAGCCTTTGCGCCATCCGTCGTCCCGGTCTTTTCCACGCTCAACGTGCCGCTGACGGTCACGCCATTCACCGACACGACCAGCGAGACGACCGTACCGCTGCCGGTCAGCTTTATTTTGGCGTCAGCGTTCAGCGCGCCGACCGACGCGCCGCGCCTGACCTCAAGCTTCGCGTCCTCCGCATCCCTGCCGACGGAAAGCTCGCCCACGTCCGCGCCCAGCGACACGCTGGCGCGGCTCACAAGCTCCACGCGCTCCGCGGGAACCTCGATCTGAATTTCCTTTGCGGAATCCTCCGCAAGGTCGATCACGAGCGCGCCGAGCGCGCCCTTGAACGTACTCCCCTGCGTGATGCGGCACGGCAGGCCGATCTCCACGCGGCGGAGCGCTGTGTCGCCCATCAGGCGCAGATGCACGCCCTCCTTCTCCAGCCGGACCGCACCGCTGACCCGAACGCCGTCGAAATAAACGGAGTTCGCACCGCCGCCCCTGACGATCACGCTGCCGAGGACCGTCACATTTTTCAGCGTAACGTTCCCCTCGCCCACGCCCTCGGCGATGATAAGGTCGCCTGCGACCGTCTCATTTTCCAGCACCGTCCCGGCCTGTTCAATGACCGTTTCCCGCATGCTCTTGCGCACGCGGTCGAGCGTGACCACGGCCTCCGCGCGGGTCATGGGGTCGGACGCGCCGAACGCGCCGTCGGGATAGCCATTCATGCAGCCTGCCTCCGCAGCCGCGCCCACGCTGCCCCTTGCCCACGCGGGGATCGACGCGGCGTCGGCAAAGGTGCCCGCGCGCTCCTCATTCGCGGCGAGCCCCGCCGCACGCGCAAGCATCGCCGCGGCTTCGGCGCGGGTGAGCGCCTGGTTCGGGCGGAACGCGCCGCCGCTGCCCTGCGCGTAGCCCGCCGCCACAGCGCGGGCGACCTCGGCATGGAACCAGTCGCGCTCGGTCACGTCGGAAAAGGAAATCGCGCTCTCCGCCGTGAAGCCCATGGCGCGGTTCACCAGCTTGACGAATTCCGCGCGGGTCATCGTGCCGTCCGGCCGGAAGCTGCCGTCGCCGCAGCCGTCGATCAGGCCCTCGTCCTGCCACTCGCTGAGCGTTTTCTCCGCCCAATGTCCAGCGGTGTCACGGAATGCTGCCGCCGCGGGGACGGCGGTCAGCAGCGCTGCCGTCAGCACGGCCAATAGCAGCAGTCTTTGGATCGGTCTATGCTTCTTCATACTCGTTTCTCCTCTCTCAAATGCGCCGCAGCTCGGGCAGGCCTTCCCCGCGGGGAAAGCGTCTGTGTTCCCGAATCAAAGGATCATAAGAGCATTATAGCCGACGTTTCCCGGCATGTAAATCATCCCAAAGTAGGAGACCGTCTTCCCAATCCCGTCCCATCCGCCGATGTACGGTGAGCATGGCGTTTTTCCCTCAAAAAATGCAGGACGGCTGTGCCGTCCTGCATTCGTTTATTTGTGATATGCTCTCTGGAGGAACGCCACGATCTGTGCGCGGGTGCACTCCTCGTCGGGCGCGAAGCGCCCCTCTCCCACGCCGTTGGTCACGCCCGCGCCGACCGCCCAGCGAACAGCCTCGGTGTACCACGCACCCTCACTCACGTCGGAAAACGCCGCGTCCCCCTGCCCTTCGGGCAGGCCAAGCGCGCGGTGCAGAAAGGCCGCCGCCTGCGCGCGGGTGCACGTCTCCTCCGGCGAGAAGTGCGCCGCATCCGTGCCGTTGGTCACGCCGTTCTCGACCGCCCAGCACACAGCGCGCTCCAGCACGCCGCCCGCGCTCACATCGGCAAAGCCGCTCTCCGTCCACGCCGTCTTTGGGCTGCCCGCCGCGCGGTAGAGGAACGTCACCATTTCTGCGCGGCTGCAGGGCGCGTCGGGCGCGAAGCGCTCCATATCGGACTGCGCGATGCCGCGCTCCGCCGCCCACGCAACCGCGCCGTAATACCACGCAGCCTCGCTCACGTCGGAAAACGCCGCGGTGCAAGCCGCGAGCGTCCGCTGCGGGTCAAGCACGCGCCAGCCGTCGATGATCTGCGCCGTGTTGAACAGCGCCGCGCGCACCTCGTCCGCCGTCCACTCGGGATGCAGCGTCCAAAGCTGCGCCGCCGTGCCGCTCACGACTGCCGCGGCGAAGCTCGTCCCCTCGCCGCGGATGCGCGTGCCGCGAATGCTCGCAAGGCGCAAGTCCGCGCCCCGCGCGAGCAGATTCACCGTATCGCCGCGCTGCGAGAAGTCCGCAAGGCTGCCGTCGGTATTGCACGCGCCGACACACAGCACACTTTCATACCCGCCCGGGTAGTACACCGCCTCGGGGTCGGTCCGGCCCGCGTTGCCCGCGCTGGCAACGACCAGTGCGCCGCGCTCCGCGGCGTAGTCCACCGCGTCGCGGAGCGTTTTGCTCTCTGTCGGCGTGCCGGAGGAGATGTTGATGACACGGCAGCCGTACACGTCCACCGCGTCGTAGACGGCCTGCGCGGTCATGGCGGTGCCGCCGCTGACCTCACGAGCGTCCTCGTCCGCCGAGCAGTACACCAGCGGCACGAGCGTCGCCGTGGGACAGATGCCCGTGACGCGGGCCTTTTCGCTGCCCGCAATGATGGCGGCGACCGCCGTGCCGTGGCCGAGCTTATCCTCGGTGCCGTCCTGCGGACGGATGTAGTTATACCCCGCGGCGATGCGCTCCGCGCTCACCGCTTCGACGGAGATGCCGCTGTCGATGACCGCGACGCGGATCTCCTCAGCCTCCGCCGCCTGCGCGGCGGAGGCGAGGAGCAGGAGCGCTGCAAGGATCGGGAAAAGCCGTTTTCTCATGCTGTCTTACTTCCAGACGGCGTACAGGCCGATAATACCAGTCTCCGGTTTTCCGGCGATGTTGTCCGGGTTCCGGGGTTCAATCGACTCAACCTTATTTTCATAACCGGTACCATTGTTATAGGTCGCATACCAGCCCTGGAAGGTCTTTCCCGCGTCCGTCATCTCTTCATCCACCGGATCCGGCAGAGTGAAGCCCTCGCCGTCCACAGTATAGCTCGTGTACTGCGCGTCCATCTCGTAGGTATGCTTACTAAGGTTCTTCCAGTAGGTAATTGAGAACGTCCGTGGCTCCCAGATGGGCGTAAAGGTGACATTGCCGATGCTGCCCGGCAGCATCGAGAGGGAGACGCTCGTACCGCCGTACTGCCCTGTTTCCACCTCACTCTTGAACTTCACATTCGGATTGTCAGCGGTCCAGCCCTTCAGGCGGTATCGGGCCTTCGACGGCTGGTTGTTGTACAGCTTCAGGGGCTCCTCTTCCGTGTAGCTGTTCTTCAGGAAGGTCGCCTTGTAATCCTTCCGTAGGCCGGCATACTCCCCCCATTCACCGCCGCCCAGATCATAGCTGATCGTGTAGACCACCGGATTCATCCATGCATAGAAGGTCTTGTCCTCCAGCGTCTTCTCCGGGTCGGTCGGATCGAAGGAGCCTACCAGCTGGTCTGTTTTGAATGATTCGGGTTGACCGTCGAGGAAATAGGAACTATAGAGACCCCAGCCCTTGAATTCGCGACCCCACTCGTTTTCGGGCTTGCCGGTGAGATAAACCACGCCGTCCACCGCTGTGTAGGTGCTCGGCTCTACGCCGGTCAGTTCCTTCTCTGTCTTCGTCTTCTCGTCATAATACTTGTAGGTGATCTTGTACTCAATGGGATCCCACACGGCATAGAGCGTCACGCTGCCGTCCTTGTCCGCCGTCAGACTTGCGACCTCCTGCACCGGCTGATAGACCACCGCTCCATCCGGCTCGGTCGCCCAGCCCGCCAGCGTGCAGCCCCTCCTGTAGAAGTAATAAGTGAACTTCTTGCTATTCGTGACATCATACAGCGCCTGTGTTGTGTCATAAGTAAAGCGCTGCGATATCTGCTTAGGCGTATCTTCGTTCCACATGCTTCCTCCATTGGCGTCAAAGTAAACCGTATAATTGTTCGCCACAGGCATAAAGTCATAATCGGAGTAGATGTTCGGGCTAAGCGTATCAAAGTCCGCCTCAGCCCTGATATCCCATTTGTCCTGCCAAAAGACCGCGTGGTGCCAGCTGTAGCCGGCCGGCGCATCCAAAGGCTTGATCTTGCCCTCATAGTAGTATGGAATGACTCTTGTGCTGCCGTCGAGATAGTGGAAGGTCGCCGTGCTGGCCTTGCGGTCATAGTAGAGCTTGATCTTCTCCATGCCGTAGTTGGCAAAGAACGATACTGCATCCGTGGCTTTGGACAACGTGAGCATACTGTCGCCCTCGCCGATCGTAAGGCGCTTGAGCGTGATCATGCCCTCATAATTGATCGTCTTGCAGAGACTCCGGTCTACAAATCCCATGGGCTCATAGAGCTCGATCGTTCGCCCGGTCTTCAAATGCTTGGTTTCCGTCTTTGCCAGCGCATAGTTTCCGTCGGGATCCATCACATAATGTTCAATGGTGACATCCTGTTCCAGATAAGTCAAATCCGCCGCAAGCACCACAGTCTTCGCCGGCATGGTGAAGGGGAAGCTGCAGATCCCCTCGGTCGATCTCCAGCCGTTGAAGGTAACGCCGCGCAGCTTGATATCCGGCTCAGAAACAGCCGCGCCGTAGTAGACCATCTGCGAATCGGGCAGAGGAGATTCCTCTCCACTCTCGAGATCCTCGATACCGGCAGGCACAGACCATTTCAGCCTATATTTTCCGCGCTCGTAATACAGCTTCACCGTCTTGCCCGCCGCGACGACAACCGAAGTGACCTTCGCGCCGTCCGCCTCACCGTTTTCCGTGGCGTAGGCCGGGGCGATACCGTAGGTATCGTCCTCGCCCGCAACGATCAGGCTTTCGTTTTGCAGGGTCGAAACCTCCGGCGTTTCGCCCGTGCGGTAGCCGCTCACCTCATTGCTGCGCTCGAGCTTATAATTGCCGTCCACATCCATGACGTAATGCTCCACCGTAAAGGCGGTCTTCTCCGCAGCCCAGTCGGCCCGCAGCGTCACGCCGCCGGTGATGATGTCGCCGGCACTCACATAGGTCTTGTCTCCGGCACTCGCGTCATACCAGCCCATAAACTCGAAGCCTGTCTTTTGGATCTTCTCGGGCGCAAACGCCGCACCGTAGTAGTATTCTGCGCTGGCAGGATAACTCCCGCCATTGGTGAGGACGCCGCCATCCGCGTCAAAGGTCACCGTGTACTTCACACGGTCGTAGTAGACCTTGATGGTCATATTCTCCCTGATCTCAGCAGTTTCCTCCGTGACTGCGGTTCCGTCGATCTCCGTCCGGACATAGACGAACTGTCCCTCCACAGCCTTAGTGCGCAGTGTCGTCAGGTCAAGCTGGCTGCCGGCACCGCCGGCGGGTCTCTGCGTATCGGCAAGCTGATAGACGCCGTTTACATCCATGACATAATGCTCTACCGTGTAATTCACCGCATTGAGCAGCCATCCGGCGTAGAGCTTCAGCGCACCGTTGGGCATCGTCGTTCCATTGAAGCGGGTGCTGCAGGCCTCATCCGTATACCAGCCGGTAAATGCGTAGCCCGCCTGTTCCGGCGTTTTCAGCGCAAGTTTCTGACCATAACGCAGGGTCTGTTTTTCGCTGCCGCTGAGTGTACCGCCTCTGGTATCCAGCGTCAGGGAATACGTCAGGCGGTCGTAGTAGAGCTTGACCACCGTATCGCCTCTGCCGCTGATGCTGGTCTGTTCAAACGGCTTTGCTGCGGCAAAACCGGGATAGCTCTTGGCCTGTGCCGCCGTCAGAGCACCGGTGGTTCCGATGCAGTTGTCTGTTTCGGTCAGCTCGTAGCCCTCTTCATCCGCCTTCTGCTGATAATGCTCCACCTTGTAGGCGGTGCCGGTGCCGGCGATCCACTCTGCCTGATAGGTGACCTCTTCCGCAGGCATCGTCTTCGGCAGCTCCGGCTTCCAGTTCAGGGTGTAGCCGTCTCTGGTGAGCTCCGGCGGCGTCAGCGGCGCGCCATAACGCACCGTTGTGCTGCGGATGTCTGCACCGTCGGCATCCTGAAAGGTCAGTGTGTACGTATTCCGGTCATAATAGCGCCTGAGCACCAGCGATCCGCTGCCGGTCACCGTGCCGGTGACCTTGCGATCCGCATGACCGGTATTCTCCGCAAGGCCCGGATCCGCACTCTCCGCGGCGGTCACCGCGGCGCCGGTAGCGGCGGATCCCGGAATCGTCTCGGCAAGGCTGTAATCGTCGTCGGATACATTCTGCACCCAGATCTGCGTGACATAGCCGGTGGAAGCATTGGGTGTCCACTGCGCCTTGACCTTCAGATTTTCAGCGGGCATCGTCTCCGGCAGCGCCGGCAGCCACCCTGCGAAGGTATAGCCGGCCTTGGTGGGTGTGCCGACGGAAATGTGTGCGCCGTAATCCAGTCTGCGGTCATTTATCACGCTGCCGCCGTCGGTATCAAAGGTGATGGTATACTGCTTCACGGTCCATCCGGCGGTGAGTGTATGCTCTCCCGCCGTGCCCACCGTGGTCGTATCGTCCACCCTCCGGCTGTTCAGATACCATCCGGTAAAGGCATAGCCTTCGCGCACCGGCTCCGGCAGCGTGCCGTAGGCCTCGCCATATGTGACCTGCCGGTCCTCGGGGGCCTGCGCGGGAGACGCATCGAAATGCACGGTATAGAGATTGCCGGTCCACATTGCCGTAACGGTCAGATTCTCCGGCGGCATACTCTCAGGCAGAGCCGGAGACCATCCCGCGAAGGTGTAGCCGGTTTTGGAGGGCGCTGCGGGCGCGGTAACCGCCGTGCCGTAATTCTGCGTGATCGGGCTGACCGCCGTGCCTCCGTCGGTATTAAACGTGATGGTGATGCGCTTGATCTGCCACCGCGCCGTGATCGTCAGATCGCCGGCAGGCATGGTGGACGGGATCGTTCGGTCCCAGCCAATGAAGGCATAGCCGGGGCGGGTCGGATCGGCAGGCTTTGTCACCGCTGTGCCGTAGTCTCCGCGGATGGGAGCGGTCTCTGAGCCGCCCTCGCCGGTGACAAAGGTGATGGTGTACTGTTTTGCCGTCCACTTGGCATAGAGCGTCATGTTCTGCACAGGCATGGTGCCCGCAGTAAATTCCTGCCCCTCGCTGCAGGCCGCATCCTGATACCAGCCTCCGAAGGTATAGCCCTCCCGCTCAGGCCTGGGCAGAGTTATGGCAAGGCCGCCGTACTGCCTGATCGGGCTGACGGAGCTGCCGCCCTGCGCATCAAACGTCAGCGTATACTGGTCGCGGCCGTAGTAAATTTTCACCACGGTCTTCTCCTGTCCGGAGATGATGGCCTTGTTGGTCTCGTTGATCTCTCTTCCGTTGACAGAGGCTCTCACAAAGTTCAGGCCCTCCGCCGTGAGCAGGCGGCTTCTGAACTCGATCTCAGCATCCGTCGTCCCGGTCAGCTCCTCCGCTTCTGCCAGAACATAGCGGTTATTGGCATCGGGCGTGTAGTGCTCGATGCGGTAAGGCGTATCGGTGTCAGCCTTCCACCGGGCGTAAAACGTCACGGGCCGCGTGACCTGGAAGCCGTTTTGAAGATCCTCGCGCGTGTAGGCTCTCCCCTCGTCATCCACATAGCCAAGGAACTGATAGCCGCCCACACTCAGGAAGGTGGGATAGGTCGTATCCTCGTACCGGCTGCTCCATCTGATCGGGCTCAGGCCTGTCTTTGTGCTCAGCTCACCGTAATCAAAGGTCACAGGAAGGCTGAGGCGGTAGTAATACACCCGGTAGACCGTAGAGCCGTCGCCGTTGATCTTCCCATCCGCCCTGTATTGCAGGCCGAAATACTCATAATCCTTTTTACAGCCGCTGGCAGTGAGCACCGCATTGGTCGTCCCCTTGAGGTTTTCAGTCTCATACAGCACCATATCGCCGTTGAGGGCCTCGCGGTAATGTTCCACCTGATAGGGCGTGTCGGTATTGGCCCTCCAGTGGGCATAAAGATAGATATTTGCACGAGTCGGCATCTTGCCGGGATTGGTGTATGGGCTACCGCTGTTGGTAAACCAGCCGAGGAACGTATAGCCGGGCCGCACAGGGTCGGCGGGCCACTTGTCGGAAATATCCGCTCCATTCAGTGCCGAGAGCATGGGAACATCGCTGCCGCCATTGGAGTTGAAGTGAATATAACCGCTGTTGCCCGGATTGTACCACGATACCTTGACTGTGCGGCTGATCGGTTCAGACGTGAACGCCAGCTTGTCATTTTTCCATGTGATGGTAACATCGCAGCTGTCGCTGGAGCCGATCACTTCCGTAAGTCTCATGATGTTGCCGTTCGGTTCGTAGGTGAACCTCGGATTGCTCAGCGTGATATAGAAGCGGCTTTCCGTGTCATCATCATAGTTCTCCGTGGAAGTCTCTCCGGTCTTCATATCCATGTACTTCATGCTGAACAGCTCAGACGGCAGCTCGAACGACTGGGAGATATAAAACGCCTGATTGGCCAGCTTATCGTCCGCAGCATAGTCAAAGTCATAGATGTTGTTCTGCGCGCCTGCGCTCCACAGCGGCCACTCCGCCTCGTAGAGCGTCGGCTGATAGGTCAGCTTGTCGCTTGAGAAGAGCTGTGCCTTGAACGTGATCTTGAGATAAAGTCCGATCTCAACGAACATCGCGCCGGAGGCATTGGAATCCTTCCCCCCGCTTTTTGTCCAGCTCAGATGATAATAGAAGTAACCCCACAGCCGCGCGTAGGCGCCCGCCTCGGCCGTAATGCCGATGGAATCCATCCTGAGTGAAAACAGTCCTATCCCGATCTCAAATTCCACGCCCGCGCGAATGCCGATCGTGCCCATGACGTAGAAGTCGAAGTTGTAGTTTGCCTCCTCCAGATCGATCGTCTGATTGGTCGACTGCTTATGGAAGAGCTGCAGGGAGAAATTGTAGCGCTTGGCCACACTGTAGGAGAAGGTCATGCCAAGCGTGACATACACATTCGCGCTGACTACGAAATCCGCGCTGATGCCGTAAACGAGGATATGAAGCTTATCGACAGGACCTTCCTTGGAGAAGATCTCCTGCCGGAACAGCTCCACCCAGTTGTCCTCCGCATCCTCCATCATCGCGGCGTATTTCTCCGCAAGGCTGCCGCCGACGGTGCCGTTCCACTCAACATCCTCGCCAAGGAATTGTTCCTTGGCCTCCATCAGCTCGGTGATCTGCTTGCCGATCTCGATGATCTTGTTCTCTGCACCGCTTCCGGTCACGCTTTTCCAATCATAGCCGGTATCATTGTCACCGCTCACCGTTTTTGCAGTAGCGGTAATGCCGATCCCCGTGTAGGTGCCGAGATCGATATTCGCGTTGAGCTGATAATCGTAGATATAGGGGAAGATCCACGCCCACTTCCAGATCGCGCCGCCGCTGGTGTTGACGCTGATGAGCACCTCCTGTTCAAAGATGGCCTGCACAACGATCTCAAGCTTGTCGCCCACCTCGATCTTAAAGCGGATCGCCAGCTCGGCGCGCACGCCATAGCTGCCGTCAAAGTGCTGGAGCACCTTGCCTGCGGCGATGGTCGCCTCGACCTTTTTCTCCGTGATCTTCGCCTTGCCGGCCATGAGCGCCATATCGCCCTCGCCCACCGGCGTTCCGTCGTCATACGTGATCGAATAGGAGGACAGATCCATGTCCAGATCATCGCTCAACTCGCGGAAGCCGTCGGTTTCCATGGCAAGCGCGGCAAGATATTGTGAAGCCTCCTCCACGAAGCCGCTCTCGATGGCCTGACGCTCCATGCCGGCCTCGATCTCTGCCTTCTGCGCAGCGGTCAGCTCGACCTTCTCATTGCGCGTGCTGTAGAGGTCCATCGCCGCAAGGACTGCCGACTGCTCGACCGGTGTATAGACGATCGTATACTCTCCGCTCTCCTCGTCGAAGCTGACGCCGGTGATCAGGCCGTATACCGTCGAAAGGTCCTCTCCGCTGCCGTTCTCATCGAACGTACCGGTGTAAAGGGCCAGATAGTCACCGATATCCACCGTTGTCTGCGCACCGAGCCCCATGGCGGAATACTTGTCGTCGGTGAATATCATGGTCTCTTCATCGACCGTAAGGATATTGCCATCCGTTGTATCCTTGTCCGCATCCGCGCTCACGGGCAGCACATCCGGCGTGAAAAGCACGTCCTTCGACTCTGCCGTTTTATAATGATATGTATCGCCGTTGACCGCCGTGATCTCCACATAGGCCACCGCGCCGTCCGCACTCGTGCCGGAGGTGTCGACTGTACGCAGGTCAGGGCGCGTGCCGCTGTAGATGGCGGCGGTGTCGCCCACGGCGATGTCTCCGCCGGTGTAGCGGAATGTGCCGGTATACTTATTCTGCTCCACACTGCCGCTCTCGGCGGAGGCGGTGAACAGTCCGTCGAGCGCCGTTCCGGTCATATTGTCCACGCTCTCTGCGGGAATAAACTTCACGCCGTCCGCGAGCCTGAGGTTATCCGTCTTATCCTTCTCCGTGATGATGTTCAGCACACGCACGCTCTGCGCCTGCTCCGCGCCATTCACCACAAATCGGGCGCCGGAATCCGCCTTGAGCTCCACACGGTAGGTCTGGCCCTGCTCCGCAGCGAAGCTCACCACACCGTTTTTCTCCTCGAAGATAACCGTCTCGTTGTTCGCCGTCACCTGAATGAAGGAATCGATGCAGCCGTCGGCATAGCCGCTGACGGTGAAGCTATAACTGCCCGCACCCGCCGCCGGAACGGTCACGGTCACATAGTTGGGCGTCTCCGCCTCGTTGGCGTTGACCGCTGCGACTGTGCCCATTCTGGCATAGAGCGTCATGTGGCGCTTCACGGTATCCTCCGCACCGACGGGCTGCGTCAGGGCGCTGTCATAGTACCAGCCGAAGAAAGCGCTGCCCTGCTGCGTTGGAGTCGGAAGCTCAGAGATCTTCGTTCCGTCAGGGCAGAGCCGTTTCTCCGGAAGCGTTACCTCTCCTTCGATCTCCTGCGCACCGACGGCAAAACTGACCTCATAATAGGTTGTGGTGGTCGTGCCGCCGCCCGAGCTGCCGCCCGTGGATCCGCCGCCCGTGGATCCGCCGCCCGCGGGCGGCTGCTCCTCAGGCTTCTTATCGCCGCTCCCCTGTGCGCTGCCCGGCTCGACGCTCACGCGCTCCGAGGGAACACCCGGCTCGGAGTACCACGTCTCCACGGCCTTGTCCGTGCGCTCGCAGAGCACCGCGGTCTGCGCGCGGGTCGCCTTGTCCTTCGGCGCGAAGTTCACACCGTCACCGTTGAGCAGACCCAGCGCCCAGAGCTTGCCCACCGCGGAGCGCGCCCACTTGGACACGCGGTCGAGGTCGGCAGGCTTCGTCGTGACGCTCGTCTCCGCCTCCGGCATCGCGTCAAAGGCCTCGAAGTAGCGCACGAAGAACACCGCCATCTGCTCGCGCGTGATCTCCTCGTCCGGAGAGAACCTCCCGTCCCCCGTGCCGGTGGTGATGCCGTAGCGCGCCGCCCACTGGACGTAGGGCGCGTACCACGCCGTGGCCTTCACGTCGGTAAAGCCGCTCTCCCCGGCGTAGTCCGCCGCCTTGACGCCCGCCATGCGGCCGAGCACCGTGACGAACATCGCGCGCGTCATCGGGCCGTTCGGCTCAAAGGTCGTCGCACTCGTGCCGTTGAAAAAGCCGTTGGCGCGGGCGTAAAGCACCGCCGCCTCGTACCAGCTTCCCCGCTTGACGTCGGTGAACGGGTTCTCCGGCGCTGCCGTCTCCGTCTGGGTCCGGCCCGCCGCCGTCTCCGCAAGGTTCTTTACCTCGTCCGCCAGCACATTGGCGGGCACGAGCGTAAAGACCATGCAGAAGACCAGCAGCAAACTTACGATCCGTTTCTTCATACCGTCTCTCCCTTCTAAATTCCGCGCGGCCGCCTCCGGTGTTTAGGCAATTGCTTCTCCCCCAAATGGGGGAGAAGCAGGGTCCCCGGGGACCCTGCCGCGCGGTTTTCCGGTGATTCTACATAGGAAAGTATATCAGTTTTTTGAAAAAAGGAGTGCGGACGGCCTGAAATGTATGGATTTTCGCCTCGAAATGCGTCGACCGCCGCAAAGGAGATGCCGGTGCGGCAGTCCCTGCGGACACCTGAGGCAGAATCCCATCTCGTTTCAGCCGGCAGTGCGCGGCATACCGCGTCCTGCCGCCGTTTATTTGACGTCAAATCTCCCACATTCCCCTTGACTTTTCGCCGCGATGATGTCATAATATTTTTCAGAAAATGACATCATAATGTCAAGCCCCGTCGAATTTCGGGGTTGACTTTACCAAAGGGGGAGCGCACATGGAGGAAGCAAAGGTCAAGATGCTCGTCTACGCCACGCCGGACGAGCGGCGGCGCATCAAGCTCGCCGCAACGAAGCTGGGCATGAGCATGACGCAGTTCATGCTCGACACGATCATGGAGCAGGTCGAAAGCGTAGAGGAGATCGAGCGGAAGGGGGCGGAGAATAAGTGAAAACCATCGCCATCATGAACCAGAAAGGCGGCACGGGCAAGACGACCTCCGCCATCAACCTCGCCGGCGAGCTGGTGCGCCGGGGCAAAAAGGTCCTCATCATGGACATGGACACGCAGGGCAACGCCACAAGCAATTTAGAGCTCACGGACGTGCCCGCCACCACGCTTGCCGACATCATCTGCGATAAGGACCGCCGCATCCCCGACGCGATCTGCCACACGAGCATCGAGAACCTCGACGTCATCCGCGGCGGCGCGCTGCTCGCCCCCGCGCTCACGGCCATGCAGGAGCTGCCCTTCGGCCGCGACATGACGCTCCGCCGCCTGCTGCCTCAGATCCCGCAGGACTACGACTTCGTGTTCTTCGACTGCTCGCCCTCGCTCGAATCGCTCTTCAACATCAACGTGCTCGTCGCCGTGCAGTACATCCTCATCCCCATCAAGGTCGACAAGAACTCCATCGAGGGCTACAACGTCATGCTCGAGACCGTGCAGAACGTGCGCGAGCTCGTCAACCCCGACATCCGCGTCCTCGGCATCTTCATGACCGCCGTGGAATCCGGCTCGACGCTCGACCGCGAGATGATCGCTCAGTTCCCCCAGATGCTGCCCGACCTCGCGTTCCGCAGCTACATCCGCAAGAACATCGACGTGAAGAAGGCGCCGCTGGCGCTCCAGCCGCTGTGCTTCTTCTCCCCCCGCTGCGCCGCGACGGCGGACTACGCCGCGCTGTGCGACGAAATGCTGGAAAGAATGGAGGGCTGACGGATGGCGAGCAAGAAATCCCCGTCCATCTTCGGGACGCTGCAGAAGACCACCGAGGCCGCCAGCGCCGTCAACGGCGAGTTTGTCCGCCAGCTGCGCGTTTCCGACCTCGAGGACAACCCCATGAACCGCTTCTCCATGGCCGAGGACGAGCAGTTCCTCTCCACGGTCGAGAGCGTCAAAAAGGACGGCTTTTTGGAGGACATCATCGTTACCCCCGCCGAAACCGAGGGCAAATACCGCATCGTCAGCGGACACCGCCGCGTCGCCGCCGCGAAAAGGCTCGGCAAGACGACGGTTCCCTGCAAGGTGCGCCATTACGAGGATTCCCTCGCTGAGCTGCGCGCGCTCATGGGCGCGAACCTGCACCGGCGCAATCTCTCGCCCTTCGACATGGCGCGCCAGCTTGAAACGCTGCGCGAGGTGCTGAAAAACGAGAATAAGCTCCCCGCCAACGTCAAGGAGCAGTCCACCCTCATGGCCGAGCAGACCGACCTTTCCCGCGCGACGGTCGAGCGGTATTTAGACCTCCTGAACCTCGACGAAACGCTCACCGCGTGGGCCGAGAGCGGCAAAATGACCATGACCGACGCCTACGAGCTGGCCCGCAAGAGCAATTCGCACCTCTACCCCGCCGTCGAGGAGTTCGTCGCCCGCGCGGGCGAGACGGACGATTTCCCCGCCCTTGTCCACCGCGCCATCGCCTACGCAAAGGCCGCCGAGCTGCCCCCCGCGCCGCCCAAGGCCGCGCCGAACGCGCTCAAAAGCGTTGATTCCTTCGGCCGCGCCATCCGCCGCTCCACCGCGCAGCTGCGCACGCTCAAGCTCGAGGACGCAGACAAGGCCACGGCCAAGCGCAAGCTCGACACCTGCCTTTTAAACCTCGACGAGCTGCGCCGCACCGTCGAGGCGCTGAAAAACAGCCTCGAATAAGTCCATAACGGCAAAAGCGCGGACCGCAATGCGGTCCGCGCTTTTCTTATGCCTTTTTACTTGCACAGCCTCCAGAGCAGCGTCACGATCTGCGCCCTTGTGCACGACTCCACGGGCATCAGGCGGCCTCCGGCCCCCTCAAGCACGCCCGCGTTGACCGCCCAGCCCATCGCGTCCGTGCAATAGGCGGGCAGCGCGTCGAAGTCGTCAAACTCGCGCACGGCCATGCCGCCCTGCGCCGTGTCCATTCCCTGTGCGCGGGCGAAGCGGTGGAGCAGCGTCACCGCCTGCGCGCGGTCGCACACCGCATTGGGCGCGAAGAGCGCGTCCGAGGTGCCGTTGGTGATGCCCTGTTCGACCGCCCACGCGACCGCCTTGGCGTACCACGCGCCCTCGGAGACGTCGGCAAAGCCCGTCGTGCCGGAGGGCTCGGGCGAGCCTGCTGCGCGGTAGAGGAACGTCACGATCTGCGCGCGGGTGCACGTCTCGTTCGGGGAGAAGTGCCGCGCGTCCGTGCCGGTGGTGATCCCCTGCTCGACCGCCCAGCGCACGGCCTCGAAGTACCACGCGCCGGCCGGCACGTCGTCAAAGGGCGCGCGCAGCACGGTTCCCTCCTCGTCGCCGCTCGAGGAGGACGAGCCGCTCTCCGCCGTCCAGCTCGCCGTCAATGTCACGTCGCCGTCGGGCATAGGGAACGTCGTCTCCGCCGAGGACGCGTCACTGAGCGTCACGCCCTCCGCCGTCCAGCCGTCAAAGCGGTATCCCGCGCGCGAACCGGCACGGATCGTCACCGTCTCTCCCGCCGCGTACTCGCCCGCGCCGGAGGGAGAGGCATAGCTGCCATTCACCGTGACGGTGTGCGTCGTCCGCCGTGCAATGAACGCCAGCTGCGGCGCGGAGGCGTTCCCCGCCCCGTCCTGCGCGCAGAGGCAGAGGGATTTACTCATCGTCCCCTCGTCCAGTGCACCGGGAACGGTGAAGCGTCCGTCGCTTCCGGCGTAGACAAACTCAGTGTCGCTGTAAAACACCTTACTGCCCGCGTCCGCCGTGCCGGTGACGGCATACGCGCCGGAGGTCTGATCGGCATAGAACACATCCGCCGAGAGCGTGAGCACGGGCGCCGTCTCGTCGCGGCTGACGAGCAGATACTCGCTCGTCACATCCATGCCCTTCGCTCCGTCCACGCGGAGCATCAGCGTGCCGGTGAAATCAGGGAGTTCAAAGCGTCCCGGATCGTTCGCGTCTGCGGTCAGCGCCGCATTCGTGTCCATGCGCGTGACCGCGAAGCCGTCCGCGCCCACCGCCTCGACGGTCAGGACATTGCTCCCGCCGCCGGCGAGGGCGTGATGCACGCCGTTTTCATCCGCCGCGCACACATTTCCGTTCACCGCCAGCGTCATCGAAAGCGGCGCATAAGCGCTCAGGTATTCCGCTGTCGAAAGGCTTTCCTGAGAATAGTACTTCGCGCCGTCCTCGACCCTGTAGGCGCTCACGCCGACGCGGTAGGTCTCGTCTGCCGTGAGGTTTTCGGCGCGCACGGACGAGACCTCGCCCGACTCCGACACCTCCACGGCGTTTCCGCCCACGGTCATGGCCATCCGGATATCGGTCGTGCTGCCGTCAAGGTCATAGCCGAAGCCGGTGTCCGTCCATTTGCCGTTCTTTTCCTGATAGATGCGCACGCGGTAGCCGTCCGCGCCGTCTGCCGCGCTCCACGTGGCGGTCATCGTCTCGTTGCCCAACGCGGCGAGCGTGACCGACGCGGGCGCGTCGGGCTCCTTGGTGTTGAGATAGTGGACGGTCGTGTCGAACGACCGGCTGTAGACCTGTACCAGCGCGCGCTCCGTCTCTCCATTGCCGTTGAGGTCAGCCTCCCGCTCCGTCATGAGGAACGAGGTGGGATAGTAGTCGCCTGTCGGAGCCAGCGTGCCGCTCGCGGGCAGCGTGACGGAGATATCATAGGGGGACTTCACGTTCCGCTCGTCCACGAGGTACGTTGCCGCACCCTCCTCCGTGCCCAGATAAGTGCGCAGGACGTAGGTGGCACCCTTCTCGGGATACTTCACCAGACCGTCAAGCTGATTGCCGTTCTGCGTCAGCTCCAGCCGCTCAAAGGGCACGGTGTGATCCTGCTCATAGGTGAACAGCAGCGTGTCCTCGCCGTTCTGATACACGCCCTCGGTGCTGACATGGTACGTGCCGTTCCCGCCCGCGGGCAGGCGCAGCAGCGCGACGCGGTGCCGCTCGCCATTGGTCTTGCTCATCACGTCCGTCGCGGCGTTGATCTTGTCAAGTCCCGCCGAAAGGGTGCAGTCGTCGTTTACCCAGTAAACACTTTCTCCCTCGACCGTCAAGGCGGCCTTGACCTGCTCGGCCGTCACGCTCTCGTCAAAGGCGAGCAGGATATACGGCGTTTCCTCCGCGCCCATATTCTCCACCACGATGTCCGCCGAGGACACGCCCGCGCCGCTCCGCAGTGCGTAGAGCACCGGCGCGCTCTGCACCACCGGCGTCACGCCGTGGTCGCTCCAGTTCCACTCGCCCAGCTTGCCGAACCATTTGGTCTCAACGCCCCAGCCCTCGCCCATGCGGAACTTGGTCTCCACGACCTTCGGCACAAGCACCCACAGCCGCGCGTCGACGACCCCCGCGTACACGCCCGCCATCGCGCCGAGGTAGATATCGACGTTCTCAAACGCCTGCTTCATCCCCTCGCTGACGCTGACATTGCGGATGGGCGCGGTCGTCTGGCCGCCGATGATAAGGTTGATGTCCGTCCCGCCAAGCTCTAAGCCGCTGATAAACGGAATACCGAGGTCCGGCACCCTCACCGTGCCGCGCACGATACCGTTCGCGCCCACGCCGAGATAAATTCTGTCCTTCGCGTTGTTCACGCCGCCGAACGCGCCGAGCGTCAGGCCGTTGTTGATCTCAAAGATGTTAAATTTCTTGCTCGGCAGGTTCAGCGTCATCTCCTCCGAGCCCGCGAAATAGACGCCCTTGTAGGTTTCGCCGCCATAATTGCGCTCCTGTCCGTCAAGACGGAGCGTGTAGCCGAAGCTCTCCACGATCTGCAGCGCTCTGCTTGCGCCGATAAGGCCCACGTCCGTCGCCTTGAGGGAGATCTCGCTCGGCCCGAGGACGATGTTGCCCGTGCCCTCGACGAGATGCAGGTACGTGCCGGTCAGCGCGCCGCGCAGCTTGAGGGGCGGAATGGCGAAATAGTCGCCCTTGACCGTCCTGGCCAGATCGCTGAAGCCCGCGCCGCCGCCGTTGAGCTGCCCGATGGGGATGGGCGGGACGAGCACGATGCCGGGATTGGCCTTGACGTAGAACCACAGCTTATCGGGGATGAGCGTGCCCTGATAGCGCTCCAGCGCCAGCTCGGCCTCCGTCTCGAAGAGGTCAAAGGCGTTGAGCTCGAGCGAGAACGCGTAGCGTTCCTCATTTTTGAAGGTGTTCACCTCGCCCTCGACCTTTGCCAGCTCCAGCCCCAGAAGGGCGGCGGTGTTGAACTTGCCCGCAGCGTGTACGCCGTTGACCTTGAATTCGTAGGCCTTTTCGCCGTTGACGGTCTTTTCCTCCAGCCCGTAGCCGAGTTTTTCGAGCGAGAACTCCGCGCCGTCGAACACGGTCTGGAAGCCGATGTTGCCGGTAAAGACGAGGTTCCCCGCCGCGTCGGCCTTTGCCTGCTCGATCTTCACGGAGGCGTAGGGGATGTCGACGGAAATAATCGCGTCGTTGCGCGCGGCATCGAAGCCGAACGTGAAGCCCTCCGCGCCGAGCGCAGCCGTCAGCGCGTCCTCCGCGCCGGGCGCGGGCTGATAGAACTTGAACGTCGGCGCGTTCAGATGCACGCCGTGCTGCTCGATGCGGCCGTCGCGGTGAATGACGAGCTTCCCTCCCTTCGCCTCGTCCCACGTCGCGCTGACGGAGGGCGAGAGCAGCGCCGCGCCGCCGGTAAAGGTGAACGACGCGCCGTTCGCACTCTCACAGCTTCCGCTGATGACGGCCACGGGCGCCGCGCCGTACTGCTTCTTGAGCGTCTCCATCGCCGCGTCGTCGGCAACATACTCGACCCGCACGCCGTCACCCGCGGCAAAGGCCGCAAGGCGCTGCGCGGCAAAGGAGGAATCGACCTTGTCCGGCTCTGTCGGGACGTTCTCCCGCCCCGCGACAAGATCGCGGTAGCCCCAGAGGAACTGCGCCGCGTTGTCATCAACATACTCCGCGTCGAACGAGAGGCCGATGTAGCTCTTCTCCTCCACGCGGGAATAAAAGCTCGCCATGCTGGCGATCTTCACGCTCACCATCCGCGCCAGCTCCGCGCGGATGGGCCGTCCTTCGGCGGTATGGAGCCGATCCTGATTCGCGTAGTAATCCGACAGCCCCGCGAAGGGGTTTGCCCACGGATAGCCGTCGATGTAGGCCTCGGTCGTGTATACGCCGTCCACGTCGCCCCACTGGATATAGCCTCTTGGAAACATACGCGTGACCACGTCATCCACGCGCGAGGTGATGACGGAGGAGGAGACGGCCGCCTCCGTGCCATCCTCCTTCACCGTGACGCGCTTGAGCTTCACGGCGGGGGGATTCACGCCGGTCGTGGTGTCCATGCGCCCCATGTCGGGGAAGCCGTTGAGGGAGTAGACCCACGAGATCCTGAAGTCATAGGGGAACGGCTCCGGAAAGCCCGCGCGGTCGAAGCACACTTCGCCCACCGTGGCGAGCACGCCCCAGTCCTCATTCGTTCCCGCCGGATCGTCCGTGACATGGACAAGCTCGTAATAGACCGTCACCGCGCCGGTGAGCTGCGTGCCGGACGGCACCTCCCGCAGGTCCTTGAGGTAGACCGTCAGGCCGTACTCGGCGCGGATGGCGGGGTTTTTGCCGTTGGGCGTCGCGTCCACGAGCGCCGCGCTTTTGAGCTCCGTATAGACGGTGTGCTGCGTCGCCGCGCCGCCGGATTGCGTCTCAAAGACGCACTCCGCCGTCTGGATGTCGAGCGAGCGCGCATCGCCGTAGCGCGCGGCCGTCGCCGTCGGGAGCGTCGAGAGATAGCTCATATACGGCGCGCTGTGCAGCTCCGCGCGCAGATACTCGTTTTCCAGCGCGAAGCCGTCGGTGAGCGTGATGCCCCGTACCGTGCCGCGCTCCTCCGCCGCGAAAGCCTGCACCGGCAGCGCGCCGAAGAGCAGGCACAGCGTCAAAATCAGGGACAGCGCTTTTTTCATGGTGTGTCCTCCTTTTTGCTTTCTTTGTTCTTCTCTTTGTCTCGTTTCTCTTTCTCGTGCACGCGCATGCACAAAAGCGTCAGCGCCGAGGCCGCCGTGAACGCCGCCACACCCACGAACACGTAGCCCCCCGCGCTCTCGGAGAGCAGCGTCGCGCCGCTGAGCCCCTGCACTGCGCCCGCCGTGCCGCCGGTGAACTGAATCAGCGCCGTGCCCAGTCCCAGCGCCAGCGCCGCGCACAGCCCGCCCAGCCGCCGCAGCGCCCGCTGCTCCTGCCGGTGCAGACAACGCCGCGCCGCGCGCTGTACGCGCCGCACGCGCTCTCGTGTGTCGTACATCCTCCGCCCTCCCTTCCATAAGGTCTGATACTCCTATAGGGACAAAAAACGGCGAAACTACGCAGGGGAAAACAAAAAAATTTTTGAAGGACGCAAAAAGGCGCAGAAAAGCCGCAAAAACACGCAAAAAAAGCCCCCGAAGCTTCCGCTCCGGGGGCATTTCGATAGAGGTTCTGTTATTCGCGTGAAGGGCTTTACTTGCTGACCGTGTACCACGTTGCGCCGTTGATGACCTCAGAGGTCGTCGTGCAGCCGGTGCCGAGCACGATCTTGCCGGTCTTGGCATTGACCGGATCGACATGCGTCACGCCGGGGTTGTACTCCTTGAACGTGCCGCCGTTGACCGTCATGGTGCAGCCGCCGGTCGCGCTGTCCTGATGGTTCAGGACATAATAAATGCCGTTGCTCGGGCTGGCCGTTTCAAACGTACCGCCGTTGATCACCACGGTACCCTTGCTGCCGGAAGCCATGCTGGTCATCGTGAAGATGCAGGAGGTTCCCTCGTTCATGCCGTAGAAGTGGCCACCGTTGATGGTAAGCTTGCCGTAGTTGCCGACGCGCACCGCGCTCGTCACCTTGTTGGTATACGTCTTGTCAGAGCCGATGACCTTGCCCTCACCGTTGCTGGAATCGTTGATGGTCAGGCTGCTCTTCTTGCCGCTGATATTGAACACACCGCCGTTGTTCGGCTTCACACCCTCGGCATACGCAAGCCTGACGCTGTGACCGTTAAGGTCAATCACCCACGTCTTGCTGGAAAGGTTGATCTCGTTGTCCACGACAACATCGTCGACCAGCTTGTAATAGCCGGCCTTTTCTGCCATCGCCAGCGCCTGCTTCGCGGTGCTGATCTCGATCGGCAGATCAGCCGAACTGCCGATCTTGGCGACCGTGTAATGGCCCGCGCCGTCCGCCTGAGACGCATAGCCGTCCTTGACGAAGTTCGTACCCTCGCCCTCGGCGCTGTTGTCCGCCGGGTCGAAGCCCTCGTAGGTGCCGCCCGTGACGACGATCTTCGCCGTGCCGTCCTGATAATTGGCGTCGATGCAGTTGAGAAGATAACCCTGCTTGCTGGTCTCGGGATTGATCCGGAACGTGCCGCCGGAGAGGTTGGCCGTGCCCTTCGTGACCTGCACCGCCGTCGTGGAGCCGGTGATCTCGCCCTTCGTGACCGTCAGCGTGCCGCCGCCCGCAACGTCCACGCCGAACTTCATGCCCGCCTCGATCTTGCCGTTCTTGATCTCGACCCTACCGCCGCCGGTCATGCTGATCGCGGCGATGCCGGGATTGCCGGAGGGACATACCTTCTCATTCGTGGCCTTGATCACCGCGGCAGTGCCGTTGATCGTCACCACAGCACCAGACTTCGTTTCGATGGCCGCGCCGGCAAGGCCGGTCTGCTCCACCGTGCCGCCGGTCATCGAGAGTTTGCCTCCGTCCACCGTGATAACACTTTCATAGCCGTGACCGGTGACGGTGCTGCCGCTCTGGATATTGACGGTGCCCTGACAGGTGATCACGCTGCCGGGATTGTATTCATCCGGATCGCCCTCCACGCTGGCGCCCTTGGCGACGGTCAGCGTAGCCGTCGGCTCCACGACGATCGGGCGGTCATTGGTGTGGACCGCCACGCCCGCGCTCAACGTCACCGCGGAACCGCTGTTGAGGTAAAGCGCACGGTCGTTCGACGTAACAGAGCCTGTCGCCGCGTCGCCGGTATTCTTGATGGTCAGCGTACCGCTCACATAGAAGATCGTGCTGTTCGCGCTCAGCGCCTTGCCGTTGAGATCCAGCGTCACGGTCAGTCCGGCCTTGACGGAAATTCCGCTCTCGCTCATGTCCTGAAGCAGGACGATGGTATTTTTGTTCTCGGCCGCGGCCATGGCCTCGGTCAGCGTCTTATAGCCATGATCGCCGATTGCCGCAACAACACTCTCCTCAAATTCACCGCATCTTGTGCACTTGAGCGTGCTCTCGTCAAATTCATGCCCCAGCGCCGCGACGCTCTCGGTCTTTGTCGTCTGGCAGACCGTGCACTTGTAGGTCTTCTCGCCCGCTTCCGTGCAGGTCGGCTCGGTGGTCACCACGCCCTCGTTCCAGCTGTGCCCCAGCGCATCCACGGTCTTGTGCTCGCGGGAGATCTCCGCCTTGCACACCGTGCAGTAAACGACCTCGTCATAGCTGCCGTCCGTCGTGCAGGTCGCCGCGACTTCGTTTTCTCTCACCGCGTCGCCGGGGGTGTGGCCCAGCGCCGGGATGTCCAGCACGGACTCATCGGTGATGATGCTCGCACCCTCCGCGTCCTCGGCCTTCTCGCCGCAGGCGCAGACATAGTAAGCCTTCTTACCGCCCGTCGTGCAGGTCGCCGCGACCGCGGGAACCAGTGTCCATTGATGGACATGCTCCAGCTCGGGGATCTCCTCGGTCTCGACCGCATCGCAGCGCGTGCACGCACGCGTCTTTTCGCCCTTTGCGGTCTCGGTGGCTTCCTTCGTCACCGTCCACTCGCCCCAGTTATGGCTCAGGGCATCGGTCGTCTTGGCCTCGCGGGAGATCTCCGCCTTGCACACCGTGCAGTAAACGACCGCGTCATAGCTGCCCGCCGTGGTGCAGGTGGCCTCAACTACATTTTCCTGTACCTCGCTGCCGGCGGTGTGGCCCAGCTTGGGAAGCTTGAGCTGGGTATCATCCTCGATGGCGTACACGCCCGCCGCATCCTCGGCCTTCGCACCGCAGGAGCAGATGTAATAAGCCTTCGTACCGTCCGTGGTGCAGGTCGCGTCGACTCTGGCGACCAGCTCCCAGTGATGGACATGACCCAGCTCAGGGATCTCCGCCGTCTTAACATAGCCGCAGACCGTGCAGGTGTAGGTCATCTCGCCCTTCTCGGTCTCGGTCGCTTCCTTCGTCACCGTGCCCTCGTCCCAGGTATGCGCTTCCTTGCCGCTCACGGTGTCGTGGCCGCAGGTGGAAGCGTGCCAGTGATAGTCCGCGTCATAGCTCCACGCATCCGCATAACGGTGGCTGTGGCTGGGCTTGTCGGAGCTGCTGGAGCTGCCGGAGCCAGAGCTCGTGCTGCCGCTGCCAGTCGTGGTCGTGCTGCCGCCGGACACACTGGTGTCCTTGCCGGTGCTGTCGGTCACGTCGATCTTGCCGTCACCCGTGTTCTTCACGTCGGTGCCCTTCGTCTCAACCGTCACGTCCTCGCTGGACTTGACGGAGCTGACCGTACCGCTGCCGGTCACGGTCGCGTTCTGCGCGTCGTTCGTCACGCTCTCGATCGTCGTGCCCTTGCCCGCGCTGACCGTCGCGCCCGCGGCGTCCTCCGTCACGCTGACGGAATCCACCTTCGCCGTGCCCTTGGTCTCAATTTCGCTCTTCGCGCCGCTGAGCGTCACATCGCCCGCGTTCGCACTCTCGAGGATGAGCTTGGAACTGTCGCCGCTCACGCTCGCGCTCTCCACGCCGGTGCTCTTGACCGTCACGGTGGAGTTGTCGCCCGTGATCGCCACGTGGTCGGCCGTCTTGCCGCCCTCAAGCGTCACGTCAACATCGTCCGCGGAGACGAGCAGGCGGCCCGCCTCGCCCGTCACCGTCACGTCGTCGGCCACGACCAGCGTAATGCCGCCGTTGCCGCTCACGCGCGCGCCGTCCTCGTTGGCGTAGGCACCGATCGCGCGGTCAAGGATCGTCACGGTGGATGCGCGGTTGATCTCGTCCTGCGGCGCGATCCGGTTATCGCCCACGCCCGAGACGATGCCCGCCTCGATCATCGCCGCGACCATGCCCGAAGCATAGGGCGCGACCTTCGTGCCGTCGCCGTACTTCGTGAGATCGGCGTTCTTCACCGGCTCAATGCCCAGCGCGCGGCCGAGCATGACCATCGCGCGCTCGCGCGAGATCGTCCCGTCGGGATCGACCGTGCCGTCGCCGTTGCCGTTGAGGATCCCCGCCGCCGCGCAGCGGTTAACCGCGTCATAGTACCATGCGCCGGGCCTGCTGTCGGAAAAGCCCGCGTCGCCCGCCGCGCCGAGCTTGAGGAGCTTGCTCAAGATCGTCGCCAGCTGGCCGCACGTCAGCGGCCCATTCGGGTCGAACTGGCCGTCGCTGCCCTGCACCACGCCGCTGTTCACCCAGCGCGTGATCGAGCGCTCCGCCCAGTGTCCGCTCACGTCCGTGAGCGTCACGCTCTC
>CAKTOJ010000004.1 GCA_934589665.1 uncultured Oscillospiraceae bacterium
CCTGCTGCGGCTCGAGGTGGATATCGCTCGCGCGCTCTTCAAAGGCGCGCTCGATGAGGGCGTTGACGAACTGGATGGTCGGCGCGGAATCGCCGCCGTTGTCCGCCGCCTGCGCCGGCTGGGCGTTCTTGTCCTGTACGACGCTGCCGACGACCTCACGCTTCATCTCCTCGACGATCTTTGCCGTACCCTCGCTGCTGTAGAGGCGGCCGATGGCCTGCTCCGTCGCGCGGCGGCTGGCGATCATCGGGATCACGCGCTTGCGCGAGGCGGCCTTGACCTCCTCCTGCGCGACGAAGTCGAGCGGATCGCTCATGGCGAGGTAGAGCGTGTCGGTCACGACGCGCACCGGCACGACGCAGTATTTCTTCGCAATGTTCTTCGGCACATACTTAGCCAGCTCCACCGGCAGCGTGACCGCCGTGAGGTCAACATACTCCACGCCGAGCTGGAGCTCAAGCGCCTTGATGAGCCTTTCCTCTGTGATGAAGCCGTTCTGGATCAGCACGTCGCCCAGACGCTCCCGGGTCTCCTTCTGGATGTCCAGCGCACGCTCGAGCTGTTCGTTTGTAATGTCGCCGTCCGCGATCAGCAGATCGCCTAAACGCATGTATGCCATGTTCTCACCTCAAATGCCCTGTCCGGCAGGGCGCCGCCTGTGCCAATTCGCAGAAAAATAGACTGACCGCGGCGTTTCAACTTGCGGCCAGTCTGTCATGTGATGATGCATTTAGACACTATAGCTTTGCGTCCCTGTCTTTCGGCAGGTTTGCCAACATATTCCGTTTTTCCTTCTAAAACAGGCTAGGGCCTTTTTCCACTAATATTGGCAGTATACTAACACAAATATTTCCCGATAACAAGACCTTTTCCGCATTTTTTCTATTCATTTTTTAAATGGAACGCGCACGGCGATAGACCGTGTCTCTGCCGCGCCGTCTTGCTCCTTTCTTTTTTTTATGGTATCATGTCGCTGCCGGTCAGGTTTTCGGCCGGATCATTTCCATACGGGAGGCCACCGCCATGACGCTCCAGCAGCTGCACTATGCCATTGTCATTTCAGAGACCGGCTCGATGAACAAGGCCGCCGAGACGCTTTATATCGCCCAGCCCTCGCTCACCGGCTCGATGCAGGAGCTTGAGCGCGAGCTCGGCATCACCATTTTCCACCGCAGCGGCCGCGGCGTAACACTGACGAACGACGGGCAGGAATTCATCGACTACGCCCGTCAGGTCTATCACCAGTATGAAACGCTGGCGGAAAAGTACGCCCGCCCCAACGAATTAAAAAAGAAGTTCGGCGTCACAACGCAGCACTATTCCTTTGCCGTCAAGGCCTTCGTCGAGATGGCCAAGAGCTTCGATACCTCGAAGTATGAGTTTGCCATCCGCGAATCAAAAACACGCGAGGTCATCGAGGATGTGAGCACGCTGCGAAGTGAGATCGGGATTCTTTATCTGAGCGATTTCAACCGCAACGTCATCACCAAGATTCTGCGTGCCAACGATGTGGAGTTCCATGAGCTGATCGACTGCAAATCCTACGTGTACCTGTGGAAGGATCACCCGCTCGCCTCCTGCAGCGAGATCCACGGCGAGGAGCTGAGCGACTACCCGTTTCTCTCCTTTGAGCAGGGCGGCAACGACTCGTTCTACTTTTCCGAAGAGCTCTCATCCATGAATGACTATTCCCAGACCATCAAGGTCAACGACCGCGCCACCATGGTCAACCTGATGGTTGGGCTGTACGGCTACACACTCTGCTCAGGCATTGTGTGTGAGGAGCTCAACGGCGGCGACTACCGCGCCATCCCGCTTTCGGACGACAGCTCTATCAACGGTATCATGAAGGTCGGCTATATCGTAAAACGGAACCAGATCCTCAGCGGCGTCGGCAAACTCTATATCGAAAAAATTCGGGAATATCTGCAAAATTCATCCCCGGACGCATGACATTTCTTCCTCGTTTTCTCTTTTTTCATGCAATTCTTCCTTTTTTTGCCATTCAGCATTGACAAAAGGCACAAATCGGAATTGGATGTTTCTAATTGAATTTAGCTTACTATATCACCTATGTAAAGGAGAACATGATGAAAGCACTGATTATCGATAACGTATCGAGCAAGATCGCCGCAACGCTGGAAAAGAACGGCGTGGAGGTCGAGACCCATGTCATGCCCGGCGCCGAGAAGCTCACCGAAATGATCGGCGATGTGGACATTCTGGTCATGCGTGTGCTGCCCCCGATCAACAAGACGATCCTCGACGCAGCCAAGCAGCTCAAGCTGATCGCTGTTTGCAGCGTCGGCACCGCCCACATCGATCTGGCCTATGCCAAGGAGAAGGGCATTTCCGTCATCAACGCCCCCGGCGCGAGCGCGAACTCGGTCGCAGAGCTTGCTCTGTGCAAGATGCTCGAGTTGAGCAAGCACACGGTCGCTGCCCATCAGGAGGTCACCGGCAAGCGCATCTGGGAGAAAAACCACTTTATCGGCCATGAGCTGCGCGGCCGCACGCTCGGCGTGATCGGCTTCGGCCGGATCGGCAAGCGCGTTGCCCAGCTCGCCACGGCGTTCGGCATGCGCATCCTTGCCTACGATCCCTACCTGACTGCCGAGCAGTGCGCAGCTGCCGGCGCTGAAAAGATGGACAAGAAGGAGTTCCTCCAGACCGCGGACATCTTCACGATCCAACTGCCCCTCACCCCGGAGACCAACAACCTCATCACCTTCGAGGACATCGACCTGATGAAGCAGGGCGCCATCGTCATCAACATGAGCCGCGGCGGCGTGCTCAACGAGGAAGCCGCCGCGCAGGGCCTGCGCTCCGGTAAGCTCGCGGGCGTCGGCGTGGACGTTCTCTCCGGCGAACTGGCCGACATCAAGGCGAACGCCGCCATCTCCTCTCCCCTGTTCGAGACGGATGCGGAGTATGTCGTCACCCCGCACATCGGTGCGTGCACCGTTGAGGCACAGGAGGCCATCGGCGAGATGGTCAGCAACGAGATCTGCGAGTTCTTTGGCTGGGCCAAGGCGTTCTAAGCTTTTCCCGCCGGTCCGCATGTTTCCATATTCTTTCTAATAAAACAAGCCCCGAAGCTTCCGACTTCGGGGCTTGTTTTTCCATATTGACCGCTCAGCGGAAGATATAGTTTCCAAGGCCGGTGGAGGTCAGGAACAAAATGAGCATGACCACCGGCACGACATAACGCATCATCACGCTGTAAAGACGCGCACGTCCAAAGTGCTCGCCATTCTTCTCGACCTCGTCGATGATCCACTTCGGACCCACGACCCAGCCGATAAGAATGCTTGTGAGCAGGCTGATAAAGGGCATGAGGAAGCTGTTGCTGATATAGTCCATCACGTCAAGAAGCTGCGCGACAGAGCCGTTGGGCAGAGGCAGCTCAAAATAGAGCACGTTATAGCCGAGGCAGATGAGCACCGCCGTGACAAGGGAATAGATGCCGACCAGCGCGCACATCTCCTTGCGGCTCTTGTGGAAAATCTCCATGCAGTTGGATACCAGCGTCTCCAACACGGACACACAGCTCGTCAGCGCCGCGAAACCGAGCGCGAGGAAGAACACCAGACCGACAGCGCGTCCCACGCCGCCCATCGCCGCAAAGACCTTCGGCAGGCTGATGAACGTCAGGCTCGGGCCGTGGGCCATGCCCTCGGTGCCGAGGAACACATACACGGCGGGAAGGATCATAAGACCCGCGAGGAACGCCGCGCCGGTATCAAAAATTTCGATCTGATCGTTGGCGCGGTTGAGGTCCACCTCATCCTTGACATAGCTGCCGTAGGTGATCATAATTCCCATGCTGACGCTCAGGGAGAAGAAAAGCTGGCTCATCGCGTCAAGCACGACATTCAAAAAGCGCTGGACGGTCATGCCGGTAAAATCGGGCCTGAGATACAGCACCAGCCCCTGCATACCGGTGCGGGTCACGCCGTTTTCGTCCGTGCGGGAGAGGGTGAGGGAAAAGGCCGCGATACCGATGATGAGCAGCAGAAGGCCCGGCATGATATAGCGGGAATACTTTTCAATTCCTTTTTCCACACCGCAGTAGACCACCCAGGCCGTCAGCGACAAAAAGAGCAGCATGAACACGATCGGCGAGACGGATGAGGTGATAAACGAGGTAAAGAAGCCATCCTGCGCCGCCTGTGTCCCATCCGAGGTGAGGTAGACGGCAAAATACTTCACGATCCAGCCGCCGATGACCGAATAGTAGGTCATAATGAGCGTCGGCACCAGAAACGTCAGGTAGCCGAGAAACTTCCATTTCTTATTCAGCGTCGCAAACGCGTTGAGCGCATTCTGCTTGGTGCGGCGGCCGATGGCCACGTCCGTGGTCAGCAGCACGAAGCCGAACGTCAGCACGAGGACCAGATAGACCAGAAGGAACAGTCCGCCGCCGTCCTTTGCGCACAGATAAGGGAAGCGCCAGATATTGCCGACGCCCACGGCACTGCCGGCCGCCGCCAGCACAAAGCCAAGGGAACCGCTGAAGCTGTTGTTCTCTTTCATCTCTTCAAGCTCTTCTTTCATAATGTATTTTCTGTTTACAAGGGGCTATTGTAACAGAAAGAAAAATGACTGCAAGTTTTGAAAATTTCGCTTTGCGAAATTTATTTTGCAAATAGTTTCTTAAAAGAATATACTTTTGCTTTTTCCTGTGCTATAATCTTTCTTACTCTCAGGATTTTTGAAAAAAGGATATTTAATGGAAACAAATCATGGACGACATCAATCGCTTTACCGGTGCTCAAATCCGCAAATACCGCAAGGCCTGCCGCATGACGCTCCAGCAGCTGGCCGACGCCATTCATAAAAGCCGCGCAACGGTATGCAAATATGAAAACGGCGAGATTTCCGTCGACATCGCAACGCTTTATGAGATCAGTCAGGCTCTTCAGGTCTCGCTTGCCCGGCTGACAAGCTATCACGCCCCCGCGCCGCAGCCCGCGCCGCCCACCGTCGGTATTGTGCAGAAAAGCCCGTTCTTTCAGGCCAAGCGGCTCTACTTTTATTTCTATGACGGGCGCTACGAGCGTCTCAAGGACGGCATCATCGACATCCACGCGCGCGAGGAGCAGCCCGGCACCTATGAGGCCAGCTTCACGCTCTCGTCGATCTCCGGCAACGGCCGCAGCAGCGAATTGTACTTCACCGGCAATGTGCTCTACAGCGATATGCTCATCCGCTTCACCTTCGTCAACCAGTTCAACCCGCTCGAAGAGGATCTGCTCTATATCTTTAACCCTCTCGAGATGCGCAACTTCACCGACGGGCTTCTGTGCGGTATCTCCAGCGCCGACCTGATGCCCTGCGCGTTCCGCTGTCTTGTCACGCTCACACCGCAGCCGCTCGACGAAAGCCTGCGCGAGCGTCTGCTCTTTTCCCCCGATGAGCTGCGCCGCTGGGCCAAGCTCAACATGCTCCTTGTCGGCAACCGCAGCGAGGGATGAATGCTGCCGCAGGCGGGATACACAAGCACCGTGCAGCGTTTTTGGTGAAACAGTCTAATGCCGCCGCTCCGGTCGCAGGTTCGCTCTATATGCCGCGCAGCATGTTATAGTTTCATCCTATAACCTACTATTCTTACGGCGTATTGGACAAATGCCGCACCATCGTGTATAACTAACAGCGTCCCAAGCAAAGGAGGTCAAAACCAATGCGAATGATTTGGAAAGAACGAATGTGTCCGCGATCTTTCCTCTCCCGCATGAGCGGTCGAATGTGACCGCGGATCACAGCGAAGCAACTCGTTCAAAAAATAAAATTTAAAGATAAAAAGAAAAGGATGATATGATCATGAAAAAGCTTCTCTCTCTTGCCCTTGCGGCATCTCTCGCGCTCGGTATTCTCTCCGGCTGCGGCAGCAAGGATGCTGCCTCCGACAACAGCGGCGACGCGCAGCAGCCCTCCCTCCAGATCGCCGTTCCCAACGACACCACCAACGAGGCCCGCGCCCTGCTGCTGCTTGAGGCCAACGGCATCATCAAGCTCAAGGACGGCGCCGGCATCACTGCCACCAAGAACGACATTGCCGAGAATCCCCACAATGTCGAGATCGTCGAGGCTGAGGCCGCGCAGCTCCCCAACATCCTGCAGGATGTCGACTACGCCGTTATCAACTCCAACTACGCCATCAACGCCAGCCTGAACCCCGTGTCCGACTCTCTGGCCATTGAGGGTTCCTCCTCCGCTTACGCCAACATCCTCGCTGTCAAGGAAGGCAACGAAACTTCTCCCAAGACCCTTGCGCTGCTCGCCGCTCTGGAGAGCCAGCAGGTCGCCGACTACATCGCTGAGACCTACGACGGCGCGGTCGTGAGCACCGTTGACAACCCCGGTGACGGCTATGACGCCTCCGTTGACTACGACGCGCTCGCCGGCGAGACCATCTCCGTTGCCGCCTCCCCCACGCCCCACGGCGAGATCCTCGAGATCGTCAAGGAGATCCTTGCCGTCAAGGACATCACCCTCGATATTCAGATCTTCAACGACTATGTTGTGCCCAACACAGTTGTTGAGGACGGCACGATCGATGCCAACTACTTCCAGCACACTCCGTATCTTGACGACTTCAATAAGGAGAACGGTACTCACATCGTCTCCGTCGGCGCCATCCACGTCGAGCCCATGGGTCTCTACGGCGGCAAGCAGTCCTCTCTGGACGCCCTGAAGTAAAAAAGATATGAAAGGAGGAGAAATTCCTTGATCGAACTCAAACACGTCAGCAAAGTCTTTGAGACCGCCGGTGGGCGGGTGGAAGCCCTCAAGGATATCTCCCTGACTATTCCGGACGGTGACGTCTACGGCATCATCGGCATGAGCGGCGCCGGTAAATCGACGCTGGTGCGCTGCATCAATATGCTCGAACGTCCGACCTCCGGTGAGATCACCGTCAACGGTGAAAGAATGGATACTATGTCGCCCGCGCAGCTTCGTGCTGCGCGGCGCGGCATTACTATGATTTTCCAGCGGTTCAACCTGCTCATGCAGCGTAACTGTCTGGATAATGTCTGTTTCCCCATGGAACTGGCCGGTGTCAGCCGCCGCGAAGCGGCGGAGCGTGCGCAGCAGCTGCTGGAAACGGTCGGCCTGCCCGATAAGGCAAAGGCCTACCCCGCGCAGCTCTCCGGCGGTCAGCAGCAGCGCGTTGCCATCGCCCGTGCGCTGGCGACCGACCCGAAGGTTCTGCTGTGCGACGAGGCTACCAGTGCTCTTGACCCCAAAACGACGCGCCAGATCCTTGAGCTTATCGGCGACATCAACCGCAAGCTCGGCATCACAGTCGTCATCATCACGCACCAGATGAGCGTGGTGAAGGATGTCTGCAATCATGTCGCCATTCTCGACGACGGCGAGGTCGTAGAAGACGGACTTGTCTCCACGGTTTTTTCCGCGCCGAAATCCGCCGCGGCACGCCACCTTGTCTTTCCGCGCGGTGCGGATCTTGACGTGTCTGATCCCCAGCACCAGCGCCGCATCCGCCTGATTTTTCGCAGCGCCAAGACGACCTCCATCCCTCTCGTGGCCCGTCTGGCCGCGGAGGAAGGCGTGGCCGCCAATGTCATTTCCGCAAGCACACAGAAGATCTCGGAAGAGGTGTACGGCAGCATGCTTCTGGGCATCCCCGCCGCGCAGTTTGACCGCGCATGGGGCTTTTTGAACCGCATTGAAAATCTTCAGGTCGAGGAGGTGAGCGTCGATGTACAGTAATCTTTTCTCCCCCAAGTCCATCGCCGAGCTGACGGCGGCTTTGCAAACGCAGTTCCTCCCCGCGATATGGGAGACCTTCTATGTCACTGTGCTCTCCACTGTGCTGGCAACGGTGATCGGTCTGCCGCTTGGCGTGCTGCTGGTCGCGGGCGAGAAAAACGGCGTGCTGCCGCTTCCCCGCTGGCTGATGAGCGTGCTGAACGTTATCATCAACCTCTTGCGCTCCATTCCGTTCCTCATCCTGATGATCATGGTCTTCCCGCTCTCGCGCCTTATCATCGGCACGACCGTCGGCACCACCGCCACCATCGTTCCGCTCGTCGTTGCGGCCTTCCCCTTTGTCGCGCGTCTGGTGGAAAGCAGTCTGCGCGAGGTTGACCCCAATATCATTGAGGCCGCGCAGAGCATGGGCGCAACGCCCATGCAGATTATCTGCAAGGTAATGATCCCGGAAAGCGTTCCCTCGCTGCTCCAGAACTTCACCATCGCGCTTACGACCATTCTCGGCTATTCGGCCATGAGCGGCATCATCGGCGGCGGCGGCCTCGGCAAAATTGCCATCGACTACGGCTACTACCGTTATAAGTATCTGGTAATGTACGCGGCAGTCGTTCTGCTTATCCTGCTCGTGCAGGTATTCCAGAGCGTCGGTACAAAGTTTGCCACCCGCTGCGACAAACGTCTCAAGAACCGTTGAAAGCAATAAATATCACCATGAACAACAAAGCATTGATCGCAATGAGCGGCGGCGTGGATTCGAGCGTCGCCGCTCTCCTCATGAAGCGCCGGGGCTACGAGTGCATCGGCGCGACCATGAAGCTCTTTTCCAACGATGACGTCGGTGTGTCCCGCGAGCACTCCTGCTGCTCGCTCGACGATGTGGAGGACGCTCGCAGCGTCGCCTACACGCTCGGGATGCCTTACTACGTTTTTAATTTCGCTGACCGCTTCCGCGAAGAGGTTATTGACCGCTTCGTCTCGGCCTACGAGCACGGTGAAACGCCGAATCCCTGCATTGAATGCAACCGTTTCCTCAAATTCGACAAGCTCTTCCTCCGCGCGCAGGAGCTCGGCATCGATCATGTCGTCACCGGACACTACGCCCGCATCGACTACGACGCGGAAAGCGGGCGCTGGCAGCTGCTTCGCTCGCTCAATGCCGACAAGGATCAGAGCTATGTGCTCTATCCCATGACGCAGGAGCAGCTGGCTCACACGCTCTTTCCCCTCGCCGACCTCACCAAGGATGAGGTGCGTGCGCTGGCGGAGGAGGCCGGCTTCCTGAACGCAAGAAAGCATGACAGTCAGGATATCTGCTTCGTCCAATCCGGCGGCTATGCTGACTTTATTGAAAGCTACACCGGCCGGGTGAGTCCGCCGGGCGATTTTCTTGACACAGACGGCCATGTGATCGGCCGGCACAAGGGCATCATCCGCTACACGATCGGCCAGCGCCGCGCGCTCGGCATCTCATTTGACGAGCCGCACTATGTCTGTGCCATCGATCCGGTGCGAAACACGGTAACGCTCGGACTGGAGCGCGACTTATATGCCCGCACCGTCTACGTCGGGCAGCTCAATCTTATCTCCGTACCGGAGCTGACCGCGCCCATGCGCGTTAAGGCCAAGGTCCGCTACCGCGGACGCGAGCAGTGGGCCACCGCTGTACAGGAGGCTCCTGACCGCATCCGGCTCGTCTTTGACGAGCCGCAGCGCGCTGTCACGCGCGGTCAGTCCGCTGTATTCTACGACGGCGAGGTCGTCGTCGGCGGCGGAACAATCACCGGCAGTGAAACATAATAACATGGCAGAGGCCGCACCCGAAGGGTGCGGCCCTTTTTCATCCCGCAAACTGCAAAAATTCAAAAAATATACAACAATCCTCCCTTTTTCGTGCTATAATAGTCTCAAATAATCCAAAGGAGATGCTGCCTTATGGCAAAGAAACAATTCAAAGCAGAGTCCAAGCGTCTGCTCGACCTGATGGTCAACTCGATCTACACGCACAGAGAGATTTTCCTGCGTGAGATCATCTCGAACGCGAGCGACGCAATCGACAAGCTCTGCTACCTCTCGTTGACGGACGACAAGGTCGGTCTGGACCGCGGCGACTTCCGCATCGTGCTCACCGCCGACAAGGACGCGCGCACGCTGACCGTGAGCGACAACGGCATCGGCATGAGCCGCGATGAGTTGGAAAACAACCTCGGCGTGATCGCCTCCTCCGGCTCCTACAAGTTCCGTCAGGAGGCCGAGCAGAAAGACGATATCGACATCATCGGTCAGTTCGGCGTTGGCTTTTATTCCGCGTTTATGGTTGCCGACAATATTACGGTCGTAACGAAGAAATATGGCGAGGAGACGGCCTATCAGTGGCAGTCCTTCGGCGCAGACGGCTACACCGTCAGCGAATGTGAAAAGGACACGGTCGGTACCGACGTCATTATGCATATCAAGCCCGACACGGACGAGGAAAAGTATTCCGAGTATCTCGACGGCTACCGTCTCTATGAGCTGGTCAAGAAATATTCCGATTACATCCGCTACCCCATCCGGATGCTGCGCCCGACACGCAAGATCAAGGATGGCAGCGATCCTGAAAAGCCGGAGTACGAGTACGTTGACGAAATGACGACGGTCAACTCCATGATCCCGCTCTGGCAGAAGCCGAAGAGCGAGGTTAAGGACGAGGAATATGAAAAATTCTACCAGTCCATCGCCCACGCCTTTGATAAGCCCCAGCGCGTCATCACCGCAAGTGTCGAGGGCAGCGTGACCTACAAGGCGCTGCTCTTCATCCCCTCTCAGCGGCCCATGGACTTTTACAGTGAGGGCTATGAAAAGGGGCTTCAGCTCTATTCCGCCGGCGTGATGATCATGGATCACTGCGACGCACTGCTGCCGGACTATCTGCGCTTTGTGCGCGGCGTAGTCGACTCCCCCGACCTGAGTTTGAACATCTCGCGTGAGCTGCTCCAGCACGACCGCCAGCTCAAGGTCATTGGGAACAATCTGGAAAAGAAGGTGCGCGGCGATCTGGAAAAGCTCCTGCGCGACGACCGCGCGGGCTACGAGCAGTTCTATGAAAACTTCGGCCGCGCCATCAGCTTCGGCATTGCCGGTCAAGGCGGCGAGACGCGTAGGGAGGCCTTGCAGGATCTGCTGCTGTTCTACTCCTCGACGGAAAAGAAGCTTGTCACACTGCGCGAGTATGCCGACCGCATGCCGGAGAGCCAGAAGTACATCTACTTCGCCGCGGGCGAGAGCATCTCGGCCATCGACCATCTGCCGCAGACGGAGCTTTTGAAGGAAAAGAATTATGAGATTCTCTACCTGACCGGTGAGACGGATGAGTTCGCCCTTCAGGTGCTCGGCAAGTATGCCGACCATGAGTTCCGCTCCATCATCGATGGCGAGCTTGATCTCGACGGCGGGGAAAAGCAGGATATTGACGAAAAGCCCGAGCTGATGCAGTTCGTCAAGGAGGTCCTCGGCGATAAGATCAAGGAAGCCAAGGCCTCCCGCCGCCTCAAGACGCACCCTGTCTGCATGACCGCCGGCGAGGGCTTCAGCTTTGAGATGGAAAAATACTTCAAGAACTTCCAGACGCCCATGCCCGTCAAGGCCGACCGCATCCTTGAGCTCAATACCGCGCATCCCGCCGTTCAGGCCATGGAGCAGGCCATGACGAGTGACCGTGAAAAGGCGGAGGTGTACGCAAAGCTCCTCTATGATCAGGCGCTGCTCATTGCCGGCCTGCCGCTGGAGGATCCGAGCGAATACACTGACCTCGTTGCCGGACTGATGAAGTAAAGGACCGATCCCCGCAAATTTTATTTTGGAGGACGACGCCATGAAAAAGCTGTCTGCGCTCCTGCTCACGCTCTCCCTTCTGCTCACCGCCTGCGGCACGGACCAGCCGGACAACGCCGCCACGCTTCCCACCCCAACGGGTGAGGTGCTGGTGGAGGCTGAGCTGAGGGCCGAGGATCTGCCCGAAATCTGCCGTGTATGGTTTGACATCGCAGATACAGCCGGTGCGGCGGAGAAGAGCGGCACATCCTCCCGCGCCGCACGTGCCGAGGACGGCGCGTGCGGCATCGTCGCTGTCCGTCTCCCTGACGGCAGCTACACCGATCTCGTCCGTGAGGACGACACCTTTGCCGAGGGTATGAAGCTCTCAGAGTTCTCGAACGGCGGCGCAAAGCGCTTGAGCTCCTACGATCAGATTCTTTGGAACGGCGAGACCTACGACGCCTGCACCATCGAGGCAGCCAACTGCGCCATCCCGAATCTGAGCGCACCTGAGGGCGGCATCCTGCGGCTGAATATTTTCGGCGAGTGCACAGTGGATGGCGGCGGCACGGAATATGGTTGCTTTGAGGGCTTTGACTGCGTGCTTATCACCGGCAGCGGCACGCTGACCATTGTCAACACAAGCGGTTTGGACTGCGGCGGCAAAAGCCTTCCGCTTCCCGCCCTGATGCTTGATGGCAATATGACCCTGCGCTGTGAGAGCATCCGCCTGACACCGGGCGGTGATGCACCGGCACTCGCTGTCCTCGGCGGAGATCTCTGCGCCGAACAGCTTTGGCTCAACGGCGGCGAGCTGGTTAATGCGGGCGGCTCGGTGCTTGCGCGCAATGTCTTTCAGGCTTCCCGCGCGGTGCTCCGCGGCGGTACAACCCTCATTGACACGCTTGACAGCAGTGCTGTGTTTCTTCTCTCCGGCGGCGCGGGCCACATTGCGGACACACTTCCCGCCGGAAGCGTAGTCGAGGGCGGCGCAGGCACATTCTCCGCGCTGGACTTCTCCGATGCGGTCATTCACGACTATTCTGCCGGCGCGGTGCTGTGGGACGGCGCGGAGGACTCCGCTCCCGCAGCCTCCGGCGCAGGCTATTATTCAACCGCCTACAGCCCCGACTGGGCGGGCGCGGCCACCAACGCCATCTGGGACAGTTTGACCCTTGCCAATCCCATTACCGACTGCTGGTTTGCCGGCACGCTCACGATGGAAAATGGCAGCGCGCCGGAGCTTCCGGCCTGGGGCGGACTGCATCTGAAGCTGCGCGGAGAAAATACCATCGATGGTGACCTCGCGGGTACGGGATTGCTCCTCACCGGCGGCGGCTCACTCCGCGCGGGCGGCATCAACGTCTGGAGCTGGGGCGGCGTCCACGCGCCTTTCCTCGCCGTGTGGGAGGACTGCTCGGTCCGCTGCGACGCGCTGCACATGGGCAGCAGCGCCAGTGAGGAGGGAATACTGCACCTCGACGGCGATCTCACAGTGGACGGTGAATTTTGGCTGCAAAATGCACGGCTGGAGATCGCAGCCGGAGAACTGCGTCTCATGGGCGAAGCCAGCATTGAGCGCGGAGACGTCATCATTTACGGGGGCACCGTCATACTCGAACAGGGCTTGTGGCTTGGCGAGGGCGATATCATTATCACCGGCCGCAGCGAGGTCATCGTCCCCGGCGGTGAAGCGGGGCTGGTCACGGAAAACGGCCGGGTCGTGCTCAACGGCGGAACGATCCGCGAGCCATAAGCTAATACCGTCAAAAGGAGACGCGAACCGACGGTTCGCGCCTCCTTTTTCCATTTCTCGCAACAAATCGTATAAATTCCGCTGTAAATTACAATTTGTATCTAAAGTCCCATTATTTCCGCGGCTGCATGCACCAAAAAACATACAGCAATGCCCGCTGCCAGCGGCAGAAAGAATCCAAGGAGCGTCCACTTTGCACTTTTTGTCTCCCGCGCCAGCGTGAGCATTGTTGTGCCGCACGGGAAATGCAGAAGCGAAAAAAGCATGACACACAGCGCCGTCACATTCGTCCAGCCGTTTGCCGCAAGCGCTTCCCGCAGTTCGGGGAGCGAGGTGTAATCCATCAGGCATCCTGCCGTGCTGTACCCCATCAGAAGAATCGGCAGGACGATCTCGTTTGCCGGAAATCCAAGCACAAATGCAAGCAGGATCATGCCGTCCAGTCCCAGCGCGCGGGCAAAGGGATCAAGCGCCGCCGCGCCGTGTGCAAGCAGCGTCGAACCGTTCACCGTGAGATTCCCCATCAGATAGATGATAAGACCCGCGGGCGCGGCAACCGTAACAGCGCGAGCCAGAACAAATGCCGTGCGATCCAGAAGCGAGCGCACCAGCACCTGTCCGATCTGCGGGCGTCGGTAGGGCGGCAGCTCAAGCGAGAAGGCAGACGGCTCACCCCGCAGCACGGTGGACGAGAGCAGGTGCGAAGCCAGAAGCGTCATCCCCACGGAAAACAGCAGCACGGCAAGCAGTCCCGCCGCCGTGCCAAGTGTACCCGCACCGCCAAAGAAAATGCTCAGGAGCGCAATCAGGAGCGGAAAGCGGCCGTTACACGGCACAAGGCTGTTCGTCAGCATGGCGATCAGCCGTTCACGCGGTGAATTGATAATCCGGCAGCCCGTTACGCCGCAGGCATTGCAGCCCAGTCCCATGCACATCGTCAGGCATTGTCGTCCATGCGCCCCGGCGCGGGCAAAGCAGCGGTCCAGATTAAACGCCACGCGCGGCAGATACCCAGCGTCCTCGAGCAGCGTGAAGAGAGGGAAGAAGATGGCCATTGGCGGCAGCATCACGGCCACTACCCATGCAAGCGTGCGGTACACACCGTCCACCAATGCGCCGCACAGAAACGGCGGCAATGCCCCCAGCGCACCGCGAAGCGGCTCCTGCAGCGAAAACAGCAGCACCGAAAGCAGTCGTGAGGGAACATTCGCCCCGGCGATGGTCAGCCACAAAATCCCCATGAGAAGCAGCAGCATCATCGGGATGCCGGTGCGGCGTGAGGTCAGCAGGCGGTCAAGCTGCCGGTCACGCCGCTGCGCACGCGTTTCCTCCCGTCTTTCACAGCGCGCGGCGATCTCTGCCGAGCGCGCGGCAAGTGTGCCGACCAGCGCATCGCGCAGCCGGTCGCCCTGCAGCTCTTCCAGCTCCGCCTCGGCGCGGCGGCGGCACGATTCGATTCGTTCCGCGGCGAGCGGCAGCAGCCCTGCGCCGAAGCGCGTAAGGAACAGTTCGTCACCCTCCAGCAGCCGGAGTGCGTAAAAGCGGCTCTGCGCCCCGGCAAATGGTGCAAGCGCCGGCTCAAGCACACGCACTGCCCGCTCGACTGGGCGCGGATAATCGATTCTCATTCCCTGCCGCCGCTCCTGCTGTACGGCGGCGGCAAGCGCCGCGCACAGCGCTCCAATCCCCTCACCCCGGCTCGCCGCAGTCCCAACGACGGGAACGTTCAGCTCCCGCGAAAGTGCATCAAGGTCAATCACGATGTCTTTTCCCGCCGCCTCGTCAAGCAGATTAACACAGATTACCACAGGAACGTCCACTGCCTCCAGCGTTTGCAGGACAAGGCTCATGCTGCGCTCCAGACAGGTTGCATCGGCCAGCACCAGAACCGCCTCCGCTTCGCCGGAGCAGAGATAATCCCGCGCGATCTCCTCCTCCGCAGAGTTGGGAAAGAGCGAATAGGTCCCCGGCAGATCAACGAGCGTAAAGCGCTCGCCGCCGTATGTAAGGCCGCCCTGCGCGGCGGCAACCGTTTTGCCCGGCCAGTTTCCCGTGTGCTGTCTGAGTCCCGTAAGCGCGTTGAATATCGTGGATTTCCCGACATTCGGGTTCCCGGCCAGTGCGATTGTGTGCGGCCGCTGCATGGGCGATCCCTCCATCATATCAAAATTGAACACGGACGCTCTTCGCGTCCTCCCGCCGCAGCGCAATGACCGCGCCGCGCACGCCGTAAGCAACCGGATCGTTCCATGGCGAGGCGTGCAGCGCACGCACGCATGCCCCCGGCACGAAGCCGAGGTCGAGCATCCGCCGCCGCACATCACCGCTCGCGTCAAGCGACGCGATCACGGCCCGCCCGCCGATCTCCAGTGCGTCAAGTGTCATCTGCATCGGGGCCACTTCCTCTCCCCTCACAGGGTATGCGCTGCGCTGCGGCTTTGTGAAAAAAGAGCAGCCGCCCGAATGGGCGGCTGCTCTTCACAGCACATTTTGAAGCACGGTGATCCCACCGGATAATATCACGTAACAATAGACGATTCGTCTGAGCTGCTCTGCATTGAGCTTACTTCCCAGCTTCAGTCCGAAGCGCTGTCCGCAGACAACGCCCGCAATACCGAGCACCGTCAATGGCAGCAAAGGCGGTGTATAGTAGCCATTCAGAACGCGCGTGGTAAAAGAGATCGTATTCGTGCATGCAAAGTTCGTCTGCGCGTTAGCCAGATAGCTCTCCCGGCTGTCCGTCGCAGCCAGATAATAAATCGCCATGATCGGCCCGCCGACGGAAAACAGGCCGCCGCAGAGGCCAGCCAGCAGCCCGCACACAATAGTGACTGCCGGCGTGACGCGGATAGCCGCCTTCTTCTCGGTCAGCAGCAGGTAGCTTCCGAGGATCATCAAAAATACGCCGAAGGCGATTGTCAGCCCGTGCAGATCCATTTTGCCGATGAAGCGGATCGCTGTCACACTCGTTACCGCGTAAAGCAGCGTGGGCGGCAGCGTGATCCGAAGGTCGGCATTTTTGCGCAGCTTCCATGCCAGCGTCACAGTCAAGCCGAGGCAGATGGATGTAGAAACCGATGGCGCAACCGTCATATCGAAAAAATAAGGCAGAATCGTCATCATCACGACCGCGGCTCCGAAGCCGGTAATGGACTGAACAAAGCCGCCAAGCGCCGCACTCAGTGCGACTGCAAAATATACCATGGAATGTCTCCCTTTTCTTAAAAAATAACCGCCGGCACAAATGCCGACGGTCATTTTACGTCAATTCCCGTGCAGTGTCAAGCGCACGAACCGCTTATCGATTGCGCTTTTTGCCGAGATATGCCTCCTTGACCTTTTCATCGGCAAGCAGCGCCGCACCGGTGCCAAACATGGTGATGCGGCCCGTCTCCAGAACATAGGCAAGGTCGGCGATTTTGAGCGCCATATTGGCGTTCTGCTCAATGAGCAGAATGGTCACACCCTGTTGGTTGATCTCGCGGATGATGTCAAAAATACCCTGCACAACCAGCGGCGCAAGACCGAGAGAGGGCTCATCCATCATCAGCACCTTCGGACGTGACATCAGGCCGCGTCCGACCGCCAGCATCTGCTGCTCGCCGCCGGAGAGCGTACCGGAGAGCTGCCAGCTGCGCTCCTTGAGGCGGGGGAAGAGCTCATAGATCCACTCGATGTCCTTTTCGATCTCCGCCCTATCCTTGCGCAGATAGGCGCCGATCCTGAGATTTTCCAGCACCGTCATATCCGGGAACACACGCCGTCCCTCAGGAACCTGCGCAATACCGGAGGCGAGGATAGAGCTGATGGGCTTGCCGAGCAGTTCTTCCCCATTATAAGTAATGGAACCGGCCTTTGCCTTGACAAGGCCGGAGATGGTACGCAGCGTGGTGGATTTGCCCGCGCCGTTCGCGCCGATGAGGGTGACGATCTTGCCGTCCGGCACCTCCATATCGATGCCGCGCAGCGCCTGAATCCCGCCGTAGGCGACCTGAAGGTTCTGAATTTTAAGCATCCTCTTCCACCCCCAGATAAGCGTCGATGACGCGCTGATTGTTCTGGATCTCCTCCGGCGTACCGGTGGCGATCAGCTCGCCGAAGTCAATGACATAGATACGGTCGGAAATGTCCATAACCAGATCCATATGGTGCTCAATGAGCAGGATTGTCAGTCCAAATTCGTCGCGGATGCGGCCGATGAACTCCGTCAGCTCGTCGGTCTCCTGCGGGTTCATGCCGGCGGCCGGCTCGTCAAGCATCAAAAGCTTCGGCTCAGTCGCCAGCGCGCGGGCAATCTCCAGCCGGCGCTGCTTGCCGTAGGGCAGCGAGGTCGCCAGTTCATCCTTGACGTCCTCAAGGCCTACAATGCGCAGCAGCTCCATAACCTCTTCGCGCTGCTGCGCCTCTTCCCTGCGGTTGAGGCGGAACGCCGCGGAGAACACATTGCTGGTGCGGCGCATGTGCTTGGCGATGAGCACGTTGTCAAACACCGTCTGCGACTTCCACAGGCGGATATTCTGGAACGTGCGCGCCATGCCGCGCCGGGTGATCTTATCGGGCGTGGGGTCAAGCACAGGCAGATGGAGGAACTTTTCCGCCTCCTTGCCCTTATAATTTTGCTTCATCTTGCCCTGCGGATAGTTGCGGACAATCGGCTCACCCATAAAGCTGACCTGTCCGTTCGTCGGCTCATATACGCCGGTGATGGTGTTGAATGCAGTGGTCTTGCCCGCGCCGTTGGGGCCGATGAGCGCGACAATCTCGCCCTCGTTGACCTCAAGACTGAGGTTGTCGACGGCGACGACGCCGCCGAACTGCATTGTTACATTTTCAAGTCTGAGAACATTCTGGCTCATTCCTTACTGCCTCCTTTCCGGCTGCGGCGGCGAAAGAGATCGGGGAGCTCCTTATCGCCCATGATGCCCTTGCGGAAGAAGAGCACGACGACCATGATGATAACGGAAACGATGGCCATGCGGAAGCCGTTTTTAAAGATGCCCGGCGCCTTGATGCCGAGAAACTCGCCCATATCGAGGCCGCGCAGCAGCCACTCAAGCGCCGCAACATAAAGGAAGCTCGTAATGACGCTGCCCGTAATGGAGCCGATGCCGCCGATGACGACGAGCAGCAATATCTCATAGGTCATGGTGCTCTTGAAGGACATTGCCTGCACCGCGCCCATGTACATTGCCAGCATGCCGCCGCCGACACCCGCAAAGAATGAGGAGATGATAAAGGCCAGACGCTTGTGGTGCGCAAGGTTGATCCCCATGGCCTCAGCGGCGATCTCGTCGTCGCGGATGGCCTTGAATGCGCGGCCATAGGTCGAATTGACCAGCAGAACGATGCAGGCGATGAATACACCGGCGAGCAGAAGATAGGCCGTCGCGCCGGAAAAGTCCGGATAGCCCTTGAGCAGGTTGGAGGCGTTCGTCAGCGGGCCGATCGCATTCCACTGGATCAGTGTGCGCAGAATCTCGGCAAAACCGAGCGTGGCGATAGCGAGGTAGTCGCTCTTCAGGCGCAGAACCGGCAGACCGATCAGGTAGGCGAAGAACGCCGCAATCACACCGCCGACCAGCAGAGCGGCGATCATACCGACCGCCGTGCCGGCCTTATCGCCCAGCACACCGGCGAAGATCTCCGGCAGGGAGAACTTCACAATGCCGCCGTCAAAATACTGATACACGCCCGCGCGCTTGTCCACGGGGATGCAAAGGACGGCGTAGGAGTATGCGCCAAGGAGCATGAAGCCCGCCTGACCGAGCGAAAAGAGGCCGGTGAAGCCGTTGAGCAGGTTCATTGAAACGGCGACGAGGGAATAGACCGACGCCTTCTTGATGACCTTGATGACAATGTGGTAGCTCGGCAGCCGGGCGTCGAGCACCATGGCCGCAGCCAGCACCGCAAGCAGGATAACTGCAGTGAGGACGGACTCGCGGCTGAGTGTTTTCTTTTTCATCTTCACCCCTCCTTACACCTTGTCCGTAACCTTTTCGCCGAAAAGGCCGGTGGGCTTGACGCACAACACGACGATCAGCAGTGCAAAGGTGAACGCATCGGAGAAGGTGGACTGTCCAACGCCCTTGATGATCTCCTCGCACAGGCCGATCAAAAACGCGCCGAACACCGCGCCGGGAATGGAGCCGATGCCGCCGAACACCGCCGCGACGAAGGCCTTCAGACCCGGCATGCCGCCGGAGCTGATGCCGACGGTGGGGTAATTCGTAAAGTAGAGCATCGCGCCGACTGCGGCCAGGAAGGAGCCGATGACAAAGGTCATGGAAATGACTGAGTTGATCTTCACGCCCATGAGCTGCGCCGTCTCAAAATCCTTGGCGGCGGCGCGCATGCCCATGCCGATCTTCGTTTTCTTGATGAGCGCAACGAGCACGAACACCAGCGCAATCGTCAGAATCGGCGTCACTACCGTGACGCGCTTGGTGGATTCTCCGAAGAGCATGATCGAGTCGGAGATCCACGGGATCGGCTTCTTGACAGGCTGGGCCAGTCCGCCGGTGATGTAAAACGCAACATTCTGGATGAGATAGCTCACGCCGATGGCGCTGATCATCAGCGACATACGCGGCGCAGTGCGCAGCGGCTTATACGCCGCGCGCTCAATGGCGAAGCCGAGAACGACGGTGCACAGCAGCACAAGGGGAATCGCAATGTACATGGGCATTGATGCGGTGGTATAGACCATGATAAGGCCCGCCACCATAAAGACGTCGCCGTGAGCAAAGTTAATCAGGCGCAGAATACCATAGACCAGCGTATACCCGATGGCAATGAGTGCGTACTGTCCGCCCGCGGAGACGCCATTGATGAGATACGGTAAAATTCCCTGCATGGAAAACCTCCTGCTTTCTAAGGATATCGCGGAAATCGTTCCGTTTTTCCGCGATATCCGCACCGTGAAAAAACGGGGAAACCTTGGCGGGGCGATTGCCCCGCCAAGGTCGGCTTATCTAAGTCGGTTGGTTCGCTCAGTCAATACCCTGAACGGCAACGAAGTCCCACTCGCCGGTTTCGGTGTTCGCGGTCTTAATGAACGCGGAGTCACGGTTGGCGTCACCGATTTCGTTGAAGGAGATGTCGCCGGAAATGCCGGAGTAGGTCACGCCGGGCAGAGCAGCAAGAATGTCGGCGGGAGCGGTGCTGCCAGCGGCCTTGACGGCCTCAAGCGCCACGAAGTAGGCATCGTAGCCCATCGCAGTAACAGCTGCGATCATGTCGTTGCCGCCGTTGTTGGTCAGCGCGTCGGGATTGGCGTTCATCCACTCCTTGATGCCGGAGTCGAAGTCGGGCGCGCCGCCCTCCTGATAGAAGGTGGTGACGTAAAGCTCGGTGTCAGTGCCCTTGGCGGCCTCAACGACCATGTTGCTGTCGAGCGTATCAGAGCCAAGGAGCGCGCCCTCAAAGCCCTGCGCAGCGGCAGCCTCAACGATCAGCTGCGCATAGTTGATGGAGACGGGGCAGAAGATAACGCCGGCACCCGCAGACTTGGCATTATTAATATAGGAAACAAAGTTCGCGTTGCCCTCGGGGAAGTCCTCGGAAACGACCGTGCCGCCGAGCTCCTCAAAGGCCTTGGTGAAGTAGTAGACCAGACCCTGATCGTAGTCGGAGCCGAGCATAGCGAGCGTATACGCAGTGGTCACGCCGAGCTCCTTATACGCATAGTTCGCCAAAACGGTGCCCTGGAACGGATCGAGGAAGCAGATGCGGAAGTAAACGTCGCAGTCGGACGTGACCTGCGGGTTGGTGCAGGTGACGCCGATGGCGGGCACGCCAGCCTCGGCAAACACGGTGCCGCCGGCCATGGAAACGCCGGAGCCGTAGGAGCCGAGCACGATGCTCACGCCCTGATTGATGAGCTCAGCCGCCGCAGAGGGGCCGTTTTCGGCGCTGGTGCGGTTATCCACCGTGACCAGCTCAACCTGATATTCCTCACCGTTGATCTCAACAGTGGGCTGAACATAATTGGCATACTGCATGCCAAGCACTTCCTGCTTGCCGCCGGCGCCATTGTCGCCGGTAAGCGGTTCGAACACACCGATTTTAACAACCTTGTCAGAACCGGTGGAATCGCCGCTGCCATCGCCCGTCTGCGTGTCGTCCTTGCTTCCGCAGGCGACCAGACCGAGCGCCATGGTGAGCGCAAGAATCAATGCAAAAATCTTTTTCATAAACCACAATCCTCCTGTCTTTCTGCCGCAGCACGCGGCTCGCTCGGGCTCTCGCCCTTACGTTTCATGTATTTTATCGGGATACTGATTTTTTTTCAATCGGCGGAATTATCAGAATTTTCCTCCCGGACAGTGCGCAGCAGAACACTTCCCCATCTTTTTGTGCGTGCATTTGTCCTTTTCCTGTAGACAGCTGCCGTTTTATTGACAATATCTATGGCTGAATTGTTTTTCTGACATAGACATCCGTCTTTGTTATTTTGCACAATGCTTCCTCTTGAAAAATACAAAAAAGCGGCGCCGGACACGCCCAAAGCCATGTCCGGCACCGCTTTTTTCGCTTTATGCCGTTTCGCCAGTGATCTTCTCAAATTCCTCCGCCGTCATGCTCTCATTTTGCAGCAGATACTCTGCCACTGCCGTCAGCGCCGCGCGCCGCGCCGTCAGGATCTCCTCACAGCGACTGTAAGCGCGGTCGATAATGGCCTTGACCTCCTCGTCAATCTCTGCCGCGGTTTTTTCCGAGTAGCTGCGCGTCTGGCCCATCGTCTTGCCGATGAACACCTCGTCATGGCCGCTTTCAAAGGCGATGGAGCCGAGACGGTCGCTCATGCCGTAGGCCGTGACCATTTTGCGTGCGATGTGCGAGGCGCGCTCGATGTCATTTGAAGCGCCGGTCGAAATATCGCCAAGCATCAGCTTTTCCGCCGCACGCCCGCCGAGGAGAGAGACGATCTGCTCCTCCATATAGCGCTTGGACTGGTACGAGCGGTCCTCCTCCGGCAGCGAGATGGTCATACCGCCCGCCTGCCCACGCGGAACGATAGTAATGCGGTGGACCGGCTCGTGCGTCGGCAGAGCCTGCATGACCACGGCATGCCCCGCTTCGTGATAGGCGGTCAGCCGACGCTCATGCTCCGGCACAACGCGGCTGCGCTTCTCCGGTCCAGCGAGCACCTTGATCTCCGCTTCCTCAAAGTCCGCCATGGTGACGAAATGGTCGCCGCGGCGCGCGCTGAACAGTGCCGCCTCATTGGCAAGGTTCTCCAGATCCGCGCCGGTAAAGCCGGCGGTTCCCTTTGCGACCTTATTGAGGTCCACATCCTCGGCCAGCGGCTTGTTGGCCGTATGGATCTTAAGAATATCCTCGCGTCCCCTGATGTCAGGGTACCCGACGTAGACCTGACGGTCAAAGCGGCTGGGACGCAGCAGCGCGGGATCAAGGATGTCCGCACGGTTCGTCGCGGCAAGAACGACCACGCCGTCGTTCGTGCCGAAGCCGTCCATTTCGACGAGCAGCTGGTTGAGCGTCTGCTCGCGCTCGTCGTGTCCGCCGCCGAGGCCGGTGCCGCGCTGGCGGCCGACCGCATCGATCTCATCGATGAAAATAATGCAGGGCGCCGCCTTCTTGGCCTGCTCAAAGAGATCGCGCACACGGCTCGCGCCGACGCCCACATACATCTCCACAAAGTCTGAGCCGGAAAGGGACAGAAACTCTACATCCGCTTCCCCCGCGACCGCGCGGGCAAGCAGCGTCTTGCCTGTGCCCGGAGGGCCGACGAGCAGCACCCCCTTCGGGATGCGCGCACCGAGCTCTACAAATTTCTGCGGAAAGCGCAGGAAATCCACGATCTCACTGAGCTCTTCCTTCTCCTCGTCCGCACCGGCCACATCGGCGAAGGTCGTCTTGCGTCCGCTCTCACTGCCGCGCTTGAACGTTGCGTTGCCGAACTTCGCCATGCGGTCGCCTCCGCCGCCGGAGGAGCGCATGGAAAGGAAGTACCAGATGGCGATGAGTCCGCCGACCGCCACCACATAGGGCAGCACCATAGCCAGATAGTTTGGGGAATGGCTGGCGGAAATGTCGTAATCCTCCAGGATCCCCGCCTTTTTCTGCTCCTCGATCAAGCCGCCGAGATCATCGTAGAACAGATCAAAGTCGTACAGCTCCTTCGTCAGCTCTGTCCTGCCGCTCACGGGCTCGCGCAGCTTCAGCGTAAGCGTGGTATCGCGGATGGTGAAGAATTTTACCTTCTCCTGCTCAAAAAGCTGCACCACCTCGGCATACGAGGCTGTCTCCTCCTTCGGGCGCGTCAGAAAGGAGTAGGCCGAAAGGAAGAGCAGGATACAGGCCATCCAGATGAGATAATTGGGTCGTTTTGTTTGCGTCAAGCGTTGTCCCTCCCCTGTTGCGTATGGAAGAAAAGAGGCGACGCGCGCCTCTTTTCCTTCTTACTCATAGAATATCAAAAAGTTACTTGCTGTAGACCTCGGGCTTGAGCACGCCGATGTAGGGCATGTTGCGGTACTGCTGCGCGTAGTCCAGACCGTAGCCCACGACGAACTCGTCGGGGACTTCAAAGCCGGCCAGATCCGCCGTGATCGCCTTGGTGCGGCGGGAGGGCTTATCGAGCAGCGTCACGATGGTCACGCTCTTGGCGCCCTTGGTGAGGAAATAGTGCTTGAGGAAGTCAAGCGTATTTCCGGAGTCGAGGATATCCTCAATGACAATGATCTCGCGGCCGGTAATGTCCTGCTGGAGGTCGTGCGTGATCTGCACCACGCCGGACGAGGTCGTGCCGCTCTGATAGGACGAGACGGCGATAAACTCAATGTCGCTTTTGATCTGGCAGGCGCGGACAATGTCCGCCATAAAAATGCAGCTGCCCTTGAGCACGCCGAGGAACAGAGGATTTCTGTCCTTGAACTGCTCATAGAGCTCATCGCCCATTTCCTGCACGCGCGCCTTGATCTGTTCTTCGCTGTAGAGTACCTTCAGGATGTCCTGATCCATCATGCTTTTTGCCATAGCTTTTCCTTCTCCCGTTTTTTTATCATAATTGCGCGGCTCATTCCGCCGCTTTTTTGATCTCCAGCACCCAGCACTTTTCCCCGTCTGTGGGAAGAAAGAGCGCATCCGTTCCGATGCCGTACACCGCAGCGACCGCGCCGCCGCAGCGGATGACCGGCGTGTGCTCCCGCTCTGCCGGCGTGATGCCGTGCTCGGCAAAGAGCCGCTTGAGACTCCGCGATCCGCGCGAGACCGGCAGCGACATGCTCTCCCGTGCGTCCCATGCGCCGACTGTCAGCGGCTCAGAGGACATGGTATCTCGTAATATAATCGTATCGGCAGAACTCTCTGCCGTCCTTTCTGATCTCCGGCAGGTGATCGCATAATCTCCCCAGCGGACCGTTTCGTCCGCGCGAAGTTCAACGCGGTCCGTCCTGTTCGGTTCCCTGCACAGTGCAAGACACAGCATGCCGTCTCCTCGCTGCGCAGTCACGCCGCCGGGCAAATCAAGCTGCGCGTTTCCGCCGCCCTCGCAAAGCGAGGCGAGCGCCTCGTAATGCGCCGCCGAAAAGTCCTTCTTCCCCGCGCCGAGCGCGTCGAGCGCAAGGCGCAGCATCCGCGGCTGCAAAACCGCCGGAGCCCGTGTAACCGCCGCACAGGGCAGCACCGCCGTGCCCTCCTCCAGCTTCAGCCCCTCCAGCCGTTCAGCGACAAGGGAATTGAGGTACTCATCCTCCCGCCGCAGCCGCAGGGCCGTTTCGCTGATGTGCTCAACCGCCTGCGCATTGACACGGCAAAGCTTTGGCATAACCTCCGCACGGAGGAAGTTGCGTGTGAGCGCGGTATCCGCGTTTGTGGCGTCCGTGCGATAGGGCACATGGTGCTCTTTCGCGTAGGCCTCGATCTCCGCGCGCGTCAGGCACAAAAAGGGACGCGCCAGCTTTCCGCTGCGCGGCGCGATGCCGGCAAGGCCGGTCATCCCCGTGCCGCGGGCCAAATGGAACAGCACCGTCTCGGCATTGTCATTGGCGTGATGCGCCGTCAGGATGCGCACTGCGCCGGTCTGGCCGGCAGCCGCGTTCAAAAACGCATATCGCAGTTCCCGTGCAGCCTCCTCGACCGTCAAACCGTGTGTCTTCGCATAGCCCGCCACATCGTCGCCGCCGACGCACAGTGGAATGCGCCGCGCGGCGCACCATGCGCGCACAAGATCCTCGTCCATGTCGGCCTCTTCCCCGCGTAGATGGTGGTTGAAGTGCGCCGCACACACGCGGTAGCCGTTTTCGTATAAAAAGTCCAGCAGGCACATCGAATCCATACCGCCCGAGACCGCCGCGAGCAGCAGCTCATAGCGCGGGAGCAGGTCATGGCGCTGTGCAAAATCCAGTACCTTTTTCATTCGTCCTCGTACCGCCTCTCCAGCGTGCCGAAGGTCGTGTACTCCGGCATCCAGCGCAGCTCGACCTTGCCGGTCTCGCCATGGCGGTTCTTGGCCACGATGCACTCGGCAATGTTGTGCTTTTCAGAGTCCTCATTGTAATAATCGTCGCGGTAGAGGAAGAGCACAATATCCGCGTCCTGCTCAATAGCGCCGGATTCGCGCAGGTCGGAGAGCATGGGGCGCTTATCGTCGCGCTTTTCGTTCGCACGCGAAAGTTGCGAGAGGCAGAGAACCGGCACCTGCAATTCTTTGGCCATGATCTTGAGCATACGTGAGATATCACTCACCGCCTGCTGGCGGTTTTCGCCGCTGTAGCTCTTTCCGCCGGCGGAAGTCATCAATTGCAGATAGTCGATGACCACAAGGCCGAGGTTGTCGATGCGGCGGCATTTGGCATTCATATCCGCAACCGTCAGGAGCGGATTGTCGTCGATCTTGATGTCCGTGCGGGTGAGCGTCGAGGCCGCCTCGGCAATCTTCACCCAATCGCTCTCGCGCAGATTGCCGGAGATCAACCGGCCGTTTTCCACCAGTGCCTCGTTGGAAAGGATACGGGTGACAAGCTGCTCCTTCGACATTTCCAGCGAAAAGAGCGCAACCGCCTTGCCGCTGGATTTCGCCACGTTGAGTGCCACATTGAGTGCAAAGCTCGTTTTACCCATGCCTGGGCGCGCGGCAAGAAGCAGCAGGTCGGATTTATTCAGGCCGTTGATCTTGTCATCCACCGCACTCAGGCCGGTGGGGAGTCCGGGGATAGTCTTCCCGCCCGCCGCCGAAAGCTCGGCCAGATGGTCCAGCACGCTCTGGAGCACCACACCGATCTGCTCCATATTCTGCGCACTGCGCCCTCGGCGCACAGAATAGATCTTCTGCTCCGCCGCGTCGAGCACGGCGGAAGCCCCGCCCGTGCCGTCCTGCACCATGCCGGTGATATCGCTCGCCACCGTGGCAACGGCGCGCAGCAGCGCTTTGTCGCGCACAATGTCCGCATACTCGTTCACATTCGCAGAGGTCGGCGTGACCTCCATGAGCTGTACGAGGTAATTGCGCGTTGTGTTTTCGTCGTAGGTGCCGTTGCGCTCCATCTCGCCCGCAACGGTTACGCCGTCGATGGGCTTGGAGTAGAGAAACATGGAATAGATCGTCTCGAAGATCTCCCGGTTCTGCCGCAGGTAAAAATCCTCGGGACGCAGCTTTTCCATCACATCCTTGATGCAGTTCGCGTCAATTAGCATGGAACCGAGCACCGCCTGCTCCGCCTCAAGCGAGTGCGGCATCTGACGGTAGAGCAGTTCATCCATCGCAGGGCACCTCTTTTCTGCCTAAAATCCGCGTTATTCCTCCGCCACGGTCACGGTGAATTTCCCGCTGACCTCATAGCCGAGCTTGGCCTTGACCTCATAGCTGCCGAAGGCCTTGATCGGCTCGTCGAGGACGATCTTCTGCTTGGCAACGTCAAGGCTGAACTGCGCCATAAGCGCCTCGGAGATCTCCTTGCCCGTGATTGCGCCGAAGAGCTTGCCGTTCGCGCCGCCCTTGGCCGTGAGCTTGACCGTGCAGTTTCTCAGCTTGTCCGCCGTCTCCACCGCCGCGGCGCGGGCCGCCGCCTCTTCGGCTCGGCGTGCCTTCTCCTTCAGGTTCATGGTATTGATCGCATCCGTCGTAGCCGGAATGGCAAGCTTGCGCGGCAGCAGGAAATTGCGGGCATAGCCCTCCGCCGCCTCGATCAGCTGACCCTTTTTGCCCTGTCCTCTGACGTCCTGCTGTAAAATGACTTTCATGGTAATATCCTCCTGATGATCTATTGATCTGTTATTCTTCCAAATACCGGTCAATGGCCTCGATGAGCTGCTCGCGCACCGCGTCCACCGTTCCGTCCGGAACCTGACCGCCTGCGGTGGTAGAGTTCCCGCCGCCGCCAAGCTTCTCCATAATAAGCTGCACATTGATCTCGCCAAGCGAGCGGGCCGAGAGGTTCACGCCCGTATCATGCTTGAAGAGCACGAACGACGCGCGCACGCCGCGCAGCGTCAGCAGCTCGTCTGCGGCCTTGGCCGCGGTCACGCGGTCGATCTCATCCTCCACCGCCGCAATGGCAATGTCATTGCGGTAAAGCTCAGCATGGCGGATAATGTCATAGCGTTCGATCATATCCGAAAGGCTGCCCTGGAAAAGGCGCTGCACATCTGCCGTATCGGCGCCCGCACGGCGCAGCAGCGCAGCCGCCTCAAAGGTGCGGCCGCCGGTGCGCATGGTGAAGTTCTTCGTGTCGAGCACAATGCCCGCAAGCAGGGCTTCCGCCTCCGCGCGCAGCAGATCGCCGGATTCGACAAGGTATTGCAGCAGCTCGCTCACCAGCTCCGAGGCCGAAGAGGCGTAGGGCTCGTGAAAGTTAAGGGCAGCAGATTCGATGTAGCTTGCCGCACGGCGGTGGTGGTCAATGACCGCGACACGGTTGCACGCGTCGAGCAGCTGCTCGGACTCGACAAAATCGGGACGGTTGGTGTCTACCACCACGAGCAGAGCCCCCGCCTGCGCCTTGATGAAAGCGTCGCTTCCGCTGATGAAGGCGTCCTTATACTCCGGCAGCGTCTCCAGCCGCTTGAGGATCGCCTTGGCGGCGTTATCCTCCATGTCAATGACGATCTGCGCCTTTTTCCCGCGCTTGCGCGCGATGCAGCAGATGCCCGCCGCCGCGCCGACCGCGTCCATATCCGCATGCTTGTGTCCCATAACAAACACCTGGCTGGCGTCGGAGATCAGTTCGCCGAGCGCGTTGGCCATCACGCGGGACTTGACCTTCGTGCGTTTTTCAGTGGATTTGGTCTTGCCGCCGTAGAACTCAAAATCAAGGCGGTTGCGCACGACCACCTGATCGCCGCCGCGCGAGAGCGCCATTTCAATGGATAGCCCCGCGTTTTTAAAGAGCGTCTCGTAATCGTCAAAATCCTTGCCGATGCCGATGGAAAGCGTCGCGGCCACGCCGTCCTCGGTCACAACCGAGCGCACGGCATCAAGCACACTGAATTTGCCCTCAACGAGCGTTTCATAGCTCTTTTCCGTCAGCAGCAGCAGATAGCGGTTGCGGTCGTATTTGCACAGCAGGCCGTGGGACGAGCCCACCCATGCGTTGATTTTTTCATCGATCTGCGCAAGCACAGCCGAGCGCGCTGCCTCCGTGCCGGCCTTCATCAGCTCCTCATAGTTGTCCACCAGCAACACCGCGACGATGGGTCGATTCTCCTCGCTCGCCTTCTTGAGCTGGTCCTGCTCCGTGGTGTCCATCCAGTATGTCAGCGCCAGAAGCCCGCGCGAGCCGCCGCGCCCGCTCGGGTGCGTGAGGCTGCCAAACACACGGAAATGCCGGCCATTGACCATGACCGTTTCCGGGCATTCGCTCCGTCCCTCGAGCAGCCACTGGCCGGAAAAGCCCGGGATAACATCCTCAAGACGGTTATTGAACAGGTCCTCCTTCATCCCCGTGAGCTGCTGGAAACCCGCGTTGCTCCACAGCACCTCCTGCGTGTCGGGGCGGAACACCATCATGGCAAACGGCGCTGAGAGCATGGAGGATTTCCCCGCGCTCTCCACATCATCCGTCATGTCCTCCACATAACGCCTTATCCCTTCGCGGCGCTTCTGCGCCGTGCGGCGGAAGTAAACATATACCAGCAGCATGACCGCCGCCTCCGCCGCGCCGAGCACGGGCTTCGCCCACAGCGCCGCGGCGCAGAATACTGCCATCATGAGAAAATAAAGCTTCATATTCGCCTCAGGCAGTCTGGTCTGTTTTCTGCTCATGGATTCTCCTTTCCCCGCAAGGTCGGGACGCTGTTAAAAAGTTATAGCGATAGATAAGATATTATAGCACACCGCCGCCGCAACGTACAGCACTATTTTTTGATTTCTATGCCCGGCAAAAAAAGAGTATACATTTCCCATTTCCTGTGCTATACTATAGTGACTGAATTGTATCTGACCGCCCAGGCGCGGTTTGAATAGAGCAAAATTCCATAGCGGGACAGCAGGGCGCCGGAGATGCAGAGGGCTTCGCGGTTACAGGGCGAAGCGCACAGCACGGACGCCGTTGTTTTCATGCGGCCATTTTCGAATGGAATGGACTTTGCTCCTCAATTTCATGATTCTGTATTGATTAAGGAGTGTAACAATTTGGCTGAAAATTTAAAGATCATCCCCCTTGGCGGTCTCAACGAGATCGGCAAGAACATGACCGTGTACGAGTACGGCGGCGAAATCATCGTCGTCGACTGCGGCATGGCCTTCCCCGGCGACGATATGTACGGCATCGATCTCGTCATTCCCGACGTGAGCTATCTTGCCAAGCACAAGAACCGCATCCGCGGCCTGTTCATCACGCACGGACATGAGGACCATATCGGCGCGATCCCCTACGTTCTCAAGCAGGTCAACATGCCCATTTACTGCACCCGCCTGACCGCAGGACTCATCCGGCTCAAGCTGGAGGAGCACGGACTTTTGAAATCCACCAAGATCGTCACGGTTGAGAGCGGCATGACGGTCAAGGCCGGCAAGTTCAGTGTGGAATTCATCCACGTCAACCATTCCATCGCCGACTCTGTGGCCTTTGCCATCCATACCGGCCTCGGCACGGTTGTCCACACCGGCGACTTCAAAATCGACTCCACGCCCATCGACGGCGAGGTCATCGACCTCGCGCGCTTCGGCGAGCTGGGCAAGCAGGGCGTGCTCGCGCTGCTCGCGGACTCGACGAATGTTGAGCGCCCCGGCTATACGATGAGTGAGCGCATGGTCGGCAAGACCTTTGACCGGCTCTTCGCCGGCTGCAAGCAGCGTATCATCGTCACGACCTTCGCCTCCAATGTCCACCGCATCCAGCAGGTCATCGACGCGGCGGCGGCCGTGGGCCGCAAGGTCGCCGTCACGGGCCGCAGCATGGAAAATGTCACCAAGGTCGCCGTCGATCTCGGCTATATGAAGCTGCCGAAGAACACGGTCACGGACATCAACAAGATCAAGGCGCTCCCGCTTGACAAGCAGGTCATTGTCACGACCGGTTCGCAGGGTGAGGAAATGAGCGCGCTCTACCGCATGGCCTTCTCCCAGCACAAGCAGATCGAGGTCGGTCCCGGTGACCGCGTCATTATCTCGGCCTCCGCCATCCCCGGCAACGAAAACACTGTCTCGCGCGTCATCAACGAGCTCTTCCGCAAGGGTGTTGAGGTCATTTACGACCGCGCGGATATGCTTCACGTCTCCGGCCACGCATGTCAGGAAGAACTCAAGATCATTCACGCGCTGGTAAAGCCCAAGTATTTTATACCGGTCCACGGTGAGCAGCGCATGCTCCAGATCCACAAGAATCTTGCCATGTCCATGGGTATGGACCGCAAAAATATCGCCATCTGCGAAAACGGCGACGCGGTGGAGATCACCGCGCGCACCATGAAGCTCGTGCCGGGTCTTGCGCCCGCCGGTGAGGTATTCGTGGACGGCAGCGGCGTGGGCGACGTCGGCGCCGTGGTGCTGCGCGACCGCAAGCATCTGGCCGAGGACGGCATGGTCGTGGTCGTGCTGCCCGTTTCCGCGCACGACGGCTACATGCTCGCCGAGCCGGAGATCATTACGCGCGGCTTCATCTACGTCAAGGAATCCGAAGAGCTGATGAACGAACTCAAAACAGTGGTCATGTCCGCCGCCGAAGGCGTGCTCGGCCGCCGCAGCCGCGACATGGGCGAGCTCAAGGGTGCAATCAAGTCGAGTGTGAGCAACTATCTCTTCAAAACCACCAAGCGCAGCCCGATGGTCATTCCGGTCATCACCAAGCTCTAAGCGCAAAGGAGGCCGCCATGCCGAACATTATTGAGATCTCCGATCTCTCTGCGCCGGAGCTGGACGCCTACGCCCGCCTGACAGAAGCGCAACTGCGCAATCGGCTGGAGCCGGACAAGGGCCTGTTCATTGCCGAAAGCCCCAAGGTCATCGCCACGGCGCTCGATGCAGGCTGCGAGCCGATCTCACTGCTGATGGAACCGCGGCACATCACCGGCGACGCGCAGCCCATTCTTTCCCGCTGTGGAGATATTCCGGTCTACACCGCGCAGCGCAGCGTGCTCGCGCGGCTCACGGGCTTTGAGCTTACGCGCGGTGTGCTGTGTGCCATGCGCCGCCCAAAGCTCGGCAGCGTTGAGAACGTCTGTCGGAACGCACACCGCGTCGCCGTGCTTGAGGGCATCGTGGATCACACAAATGTCGGCGCGATCTTCCGCTCGGCGGCAGCTCTCGGCATTGACGCAGTGCTTGTCACGCCCACCTGCTGCGACCCTCTCTACCGCCGCGCCGTCCGTGTGAGCATGGGGACGGTCTTTCAGGTTCCATGGGCGCGCATCGGTGCAGAACCCGCAGACTGGCCGCGTAAAGGCATCGAACGCCTGCATGCGCTCGGCTTCAAAACAGCAGCCATGGCGCTGACCGACGAATCCGTCAGCATCGAAGACGCACGGCTGCTCGCCGAGCCCCGGCTCGCCATCGTGCTCGGCACAGAGGGCGACGGGCTCTCATCGCATACCATTGCCGCCTGCGACTACACGGTGAAAATTCCGATGGCGCACGGCGTTGACTCACTCAATGTCGCCGCGGCCAGCGCTGTTGCTTTCTGGCAGCTACGTGCAGAAAGGTGATAAAATAAAAGGTTCCCGCTTATTTGAGCGGGAACCTTTTTCTAATTTCTTACCTGCTGCGCTTAAGGACCTCACGCACAAGCTCGTAAACGCGCTCCGTAGAGGGAACATTCAGCTTCTCGCGTACAGAGTGGACATCGTGCAGCTCGGGGCCGAGAGAGATCGCATCGAGGCCGGGGATCTTCTCGATGAACAGTCCGCACTCCAAGCCGCCGTGTGTCGCTTCGATCCTGCCGTCCGCACCGGTGATGTCACGGTAAGCGTCAAGCACCAGCTCGCGGAATCTGGACTCGCGCGCATACTGCCAGCCGGGATAGGAGCTGCGCTCCGTAACCGTTCCGCCGGCAAATTCCACGATAGCATGGACGCGCTGGGCAAGCATCTGCTTCTGCGAGGCAATGCAGGAACGGATGGAATAGGTGAAATGCAGGCCATCCTCCGCCAGATGGATCACGCCGAGATTGAGCGAGGTCTGCACCAGACCGGGAAAGTCTACATTCATGGCCTCCACACCATGCGGGAGCGCAAGGAGCGTGTGGAGCATAACGGAGGTCGTCTCCGCGCTGACAGCGCAAGATGCCTCACTCTTCGCGCACTCGACCGTTACACCGTCGTCGCAGCCTGCGTACTCGTTTTTGAGCGTTGCATCAAATTCGCGGATGAACTGCTCAAACGCCGCGCCTTGATCCGCCGAAACGGCAGCCTTGGCCTCGCAGCGCGAGCAGATCACATTGTCGAATTTTCCGCCATCAATCGCTGCGAGGCGCAAACCGGGGAACTTTTCCATTGCGGAATAGAGCACACGGCCCATGAGCACATTCGCGCTGCCGCGGCCCTTGTTGATATCAGCGCCGGAGTGACCGCCCTGAAGGCCGGAGATTGTCACGCTGTAGCACGCCTCGCCGCTGAGCGGCTCCGGCTTGCCGGGCAGCGTGCAGTCCGCGCGCATGCCGCCGGCGCAGGACACCGTGAATACTCCCTCCTCCTCCGAGTCGAGATTCATCAGCTTTCTTCCCTTGAGGTCGGAGCAGTCAAGCGCGAACGCACCGTCCATGCCGACCTCCTCGTCCACGGTGAACACCGCTTCGATCGGCGGATGCTCAAGCGTTTCGTCCGCAAGGAGAGCGAGGATCATCGCCACGGCAATGCCGTTGTCGCCGCCGAGCGAGGTCTTGTCCGCCCAGATCCATTCGCCGTCGGTTCTGAGGTCAAGTCCCTCTTTCGCCATATCCTTCGTGCAGTCGTCCGTCTTGGCGCATACCATGTCGATATGGCCCTGAAGGATGATCGGCTCGGACTTTTCGTAGCCCCTGGATGCATCCTTCCAGATGATGACGTTGTTGCACGCCTCCTGACGGTACTTGAGCCCCAGCTCCTTCGCAAAGCTGACGCACAGATCGCTGACCTGCTTCGTGTTGCCGCTGCCATGCGGCACGGAACAGAGCTTTTCAAAATACTCAAACACCTTCTCGGGCTTGAGTCCGGTCAAAACAGCCATAATGGTTCCTCCTTATTCTATGCGTACAGCCCATGCGCAGAGCACGGGCTGTACTGTGATAGTGATTTGTCAGCCGGCCGTCGTGCCGTCTGCAGCGGTATCGTCCATGCCAGCGTCACCAAGGCCGAACTCATCGTCAGAGGTGGGTTCCTCTTCCACAGGCTCCGCATCGGGCGAGGGGATAAACTCACTGAGATAAGCGTCTTCACCAAGGCCGGCAAGATAGGCGGGCAGATTGATGATGATGCCATCCATATTTCTCGGCAGGGAGAGCGTATAGACCTCGGTCGTCTCGCTGCCGCCCTTCTGCTGCGTGATCTCCAGCGTCAGGGTGAGCTTCTGGCCAATGCAGGTCGTGCTGCCGCGTTCACGGTCGTAGAGCTTTGCGATCTGCTCGCCGTCCTGATAAACGACGACCTTATAGGGCGTATCGTAGGTCTGGCCGTTGTACTCAAGCTTTTTGTTGTCGAGATATACTGTATGGCCGCGGCCAATGATCGTCATGACATAGGCGATCACAACCAGAACGACGACCGCCGCGAGCTGAATGATCAGTGTGCGCTTGGAGGCTTTATTTTTCATTTTGCTTTCTCCTCCTCTTCCGCCAGCTGTTCAGCGGCAAGCTGAAGGCCGGCCGCGCTCTTGGCTTTGCGCTTCTTCGACTCATACATGACCAGTGCCAGCGTGATAACGGCATAGGATACAAACACGCGGAAGTATTCGCCGATCATCGAGTCTCCGGTGATGGCTGCGCCGGTTCTGGGCGCCACAATGAACATGGTGTGGAACAGAATGATCCCGAGGAACACATTCTTGATGCTGGCCTTGTCCACGCTCGCGCCGCCGACGAGCAGCGCCGCGATGGAGAACATGCCGATCTGAGAGTGCGCCGAATAGGTCGGGAAGTTGCCGACGTTCTGAAGATAGATGATCATGCCGAAGCCCGCAAACACGGTGGAGATGACCATGGAGATCACGCGGGTGCGCTCGACATCAATGCCAGCATCGCGTGCAACCTCCATATCCTGACCGACCGCGCGCATGTCCTGACCAAGCTTGGTCTTGCGGAACCAGAGAATGAAGAGGCATGCAATGGCGATGATGATAAGCGTGAGCACCGGGATTTTCACGCCGCCGACGCTAAAGGCCAGCAGGTTATCCACGCTCTGGCGCATGCTCAGCAGGCTGACCGTGTTGCGGATGCCGTAGCCGCGCGGGAGCTTGATGGAGTCGTGGATGATGGGAATGATGGGGCCCATCATAAAGAGCACAATGAACTGATATACGCCGTTCATGGTAAACGAGATCATGTAGCTCGTGATCATCTCGCGGCCCTTGGATTTGTTGAGCAGTCTGCCGATCATCACGCCGAGCAGGATCGAAATGGGAATGGAGATAATCGCTGCAAGGATCAGGCCGGGGATGCCCCACACCTGCCAGTCCGCCGCGAAGATCAGGCCGATCTCGCCGGCCATTGCACCGAGCGTCATACCGAAGTTCATGCCCATACCGGCCATAACAGGGATGAGCAGGCTCAGGATCAGGAACGCATTGCGCCCCAGACGGGTCATAACCTCGTTGAGCAGATAGCTCCATGAGAGATCCGCACGCGGGATGCAGAACGCGCAGATAAGGACAAACATGATGGGGACGGAGTTATCACGGACGAATTTCAGGATGAGCTGACCGAAGCTCTGGCCGCCGGACAAATTTTTCTTCTTCATGCTCATTTCCCTCCTTCCGTCTTACGGGTCAGCGCGTAAACGATCATACCGTTGGAAACGATGATACGGATGACCTCGCTGATATCCAGATGGACCATGGCGTTCATCACGGTCGGCGTCATGGTGACAAGGCCCTGATAGAGGAACGTGCCGATGATGACGTTGGTGATGCTGGCCTTGTTGACGCTCGCGCCGCCGATGAGAACTGCTGCGACAGCAGGGAACGCCATATTGAGCGGCGCCATATAGAGCTGCACGAAGCCGAAGCCCTGCTCATACATCAGGATGCCAACTGCGCCCAGCCAGGTGGAGAGCACAACGGACAGGAGGCGCGTCTTATCGATGTTGATGCCGGCCGCCTTGGCAAAGGCGGGGTTGGAGCCGACGGCGGTCATGGCCGTGCCGGTCTTGGTGTGCAGAAACGCCCACATCAAAAACGCGAGGAAGGCGAAGAAGAGCAGGCTGCCAGTCGGAATGACAAGATTGATGCCGAGCGGATTGAGGTCGATGGCGAGGAAATTCGCCAGAACCTTATCATAAAAGCCCTCCAGCGAGATCGTGGTACGAAGGCCCTTGCCGGCAAAGCCCCAAACCATCGTGGGGCTGTGGTACGGCAGTAACAGCCACATCATACACATAAAGGAAACGGACGAAAATCCGACATAGGTGGCGACCATCATTTCGCCGCCCTTGATCTTGTTGAGCATCCAGCCGTAGCCGCCGCCGAGGATCAGGGCAAAGGGTGTCGCAATGACGATGGCCATGACAAAGCTCATTGCGCCGGTAAAGCCGAACTCAATCGAGAGCGTGGCGCCCAGCAGACCGGAAATGATACCCAGCGGCAGTCCGAAGTTCAGACCGCAGCCGGAATGGATCATCGGAACCATAGCCAGCACCATAACGGCATTCCAGCTGAAGCGGTTGATAACATTGGTGATCTGTGTCGCAAAGTCCACGCCGGCGATCGGCGCGAGAATGAACATCAGCATCAGGAAACCGGTGATGATCAGGCGCGGGATACCGTAGCTGTCGATCATCCGGCGGAGCCTGCTCTTATCGGCAAGGCTGTTTGTTGTATTACTCATACCTGCCCTCCTTACTTTACCTGACTGACCATCAGCGCGCCGAATGCCTCGGAGGATTCGGTGGCCGGCAGGATGCCGGCGATCCGGCCGCCGGAAACGATGGCGATGCGGTCGCAGGTCATGCGCAGCTCCTCCAGCTCGGACGAGATCATCACGACGGTAACGCCGCTTTCACGGTTGAACTTCTTGAGCGCATCCAGAACAAGGGACTTCGCGCCCACGTCAATGCCGCGGGTCGGCTCAGAGACAAAGAGGAACTTGGGCTCGAGTGCAAAGGCCTTGGCGAGGCACACCTTCTGCTGGTTGCCGCCGGAGAGCTCTCTGGCCTTCTGCTTCGAGCCGGTGCACTTGATCTTCAGCTCGTCGATATACTGCTCGGTCACAGTGTGGATGGCCTTTTCGTCACGCCATTTCACCAGACCGCCGAGATAGTTCTTGAGGAACTTATCGTGGATCTGCATGGCCGGGAAGGAGATGTTCCACTCCAGCGACTCGTCGAGCAGAAGGCCCACGCCGCGGCGATCCTCCGAAACGAAGGCAAGCTGGGAATCAAGGCACTTGCGCGGTGCGTTGAGCGGAATGGGCTTGCCGTCAAACTCGACCGTGCCGCCTGCCTCGTACAGGCCCATGATACCGTTCGGGATGCCGAGCTTGCCCTGACCGGCGAGGCCGCCGATACCAAGGATCTCACCCTCCTTGATGTCAAGATCGACATTGCGCACGATCTCACCGGGCATGTCCACCCACAGCTTGCGGATCGACATGATATTGCGCGCATCGGAGTGGTCGACCACATCCTGCGCGGCACTGAGGTCGACATTGCGGCCGACCATCCACTTTGTAATATCGGATACGTTCGTCTCACTCGCCGGCGTGTCCTTGACCACATAGCCGTCGCGCATGATGATGACCTTATTGCACACGTCCAGAATCTCCTGCAGACGGTGCGTAATGAAGATCACAGCGATGCCGCGCGCGGACATGCCGCGGATGGAATCGAGCAATGCCGAGGCTTCTTTCTCGGTCAGCACGGCGGTCGGCTCATCGAGAATGAGCAGCTTGAGCTGATCCTTGCTCAGCTCACGTGCGATCTCGGTAAACTGCTTGTGGCCGACCGGCATATCGCTGATGACCATGTTCGCGTCGATGTGGACGCCCATCTTTTCGATGGCCGCCGCGGCGCGGGTATCCATTTCCTTATAATCGAGTGTGTTCATGCGGCTGCCGAACACCTCGGAGATGACGTTTTTCTTCTGGGGCTCACGGTTGAGCAGAATGTTCTCCGTTGCCGTGAAGCCGGGGATCAGAGAAAACTCCTGATGCACCATGCCGATACCGGCTGCCAGTGCGTCAAAGGGCGTATTAAACGTGACCTTTTCACCGTTGATCAGCACGTCGCCGCCATAGCCGCCCGTTTCGCGGATGACGTCCATGCCGAAGAGAATCTTCATCAGCGTGCTCTTGCCCGCGCCGTTTTCGCCGACAAGGCCGAGCACTTCGCCCGCTTTGAGCGTAAAATTGATATCGGTAAGGACCTGATTGCCAAAGAAGTCCTTTTTGATGTTGCGCATCTCCAACAGAGGAGCGTTGTTATTTTCCATAAGCTATACCCTACCTAAAGAAGCAGGGAGGGAGGCTTTTCCTCCCCCCCTGTTTTTTGATTGTCGCAAGTGGAAATCCAGCTTACTTGACCGTGAAGTACTGCTCGGGAACCTCAACGGAGGTGGAGCCCATGTACCAGCCCGGATCGCCCATGATGTAGGTATCCTGATACACCAGGAAGACGTTGTCCGCCTTGACACCGGTGGTGGCGTTGGTGTAGTTGGAGCCGTTCCAGGTCGCGTCAGGAGAGAACACCTGATAGGCCTTGGCGATGTCGTCGATGTCGGCAAGCTCGCTCTCGCCGTTGATGACGTTGAGCGCGTGCTGAGCAAGGCCGGCAGAGGTGGTGTAGCCGTAGGAGTAAGCCCAGGTGCCGAAGCGGCCGGCGCCGCCCTTTTCGCACACAGCCTCTTCAACCTTGGCGAGGATCTTCTGGAAGTCGCCCGCCTCAGCGGTCAGATCAATACCCAGAGCGCCGGGATAGCCCAGCAGCGGGGAGGGCAGGTCAGCCTCGATGAAGTAGCCGCCGTACTCGAGCAGCTGCTTGAGCAGAGGCTCGGTGTGCGCGTCGTTGGTGCAGAAGTAAGCGGCCTTCTCGCCATAGGTATTGACCCACTCGGGAACCTTTTCGAGGATGTAGGCCTGCGCACCGGCAACGCCGACGTCAGAGGTGGGGTCGGGAGCGGTCTCCATCACGAAGTTGATGCCGAACTCCTCGCAGGCAGCCTTCATGACGGCGATACGGCGGCTCATGGTCTCATACGCCAGATGGCGCGGGAAGGAAATGTGAACGAAGGTGTCGCAGTCCAGCTCGTGAGCAGTGCGGATGATGAGGTAGCCGCGGGCAACAAAGTCGTTGTTGCACACGAGGTCGGCGGCGGAGCCGATCTCAGGCAGATCCTCGTGCGCCTCACCGGCAATGCAGAGGATGTCGGGGCGGCGCTCCTTGATCTTGCGGAAGGCCTCGGTCGTGCCGGGAACACCCTGGTTGACGATGATCGCCTTCATGTCAGGGTCATCGGACAGGTTGACGATGGTCTGGATGGTGGTTTCCAGCTCTTCAGTGAAGTTGTCGGGGTAGATCGCCAGCGTGACGTTCTCCTCGCCGTAAAGAGCCTGGAAGGCCTCAGCGCCGCGGCGGTCGTCCTCGGACTGAGAAACGGAGCCGGTGACAATGCCGATGTGAACAGCGCTTTCCTGGCTGTCAGAATTGTCGGGGGTATCGGGAGTTTCGGGGGTGGTCTTGTCGCCGCAGGCCACAAGTGCAAGCACCATGACCAGAGCGAGCAGGATGCTCAGAAATCTTTTCATACGTAACCTCCAGTTTAATTTTTTGCAAGAGCATTGCAGGGATGTTTAATTACTATATACAAAATTCAGTGCCTTGTCAACCTCGGGAAGACAAAAAGCGCACAAAATTTCCGCCGCCGGCATACGTTTGCCGAAAAAAAGAAAGCGTGAATCGATTCACGCTTTCTCTTTTTCGGACTTCCAGCAATTATTCAGGCCGCTCTGCTGCGCTGGACAGAGCGAATGACCAGCAGCGTTCCGACGGTCATGGCCACGCCGATGGCAAGGCTGATGAACACATTGCGGATAAATGCGGCAAGAATATAGTTCACAAAGCAGATGGCGGCCACCGTAACGGCATAGGGGATCTGCGTGGAAACGTGCTCGATGTGGTTGCAGTTCGCACCGGCGGAAGCCATGATGGTGGTGTCGGAGATGGGGGAGCAGTGGTCGCCGCACACCGCGCCGGCAAGGCACGCGGAGATACCCATGATCTGAAGGTCGGGTGCAGCGTTGAAGATCGGCAGAACAATGGGGATCAGGATGCCGAAGGTGCCCCAGCTGGTACCGGTAGCGAAGGCCATGAGCGCCGCCGCGACAAAGATGATGGCGGGGAGCATATTAAAGAGCCCGGCCGCCGCGTGCTTCATCAGGCCCTCCACATATACGGACGCACCGAGCAGGCTCGTCATGTTCTTGAGGGAGACGGCGAAGGTCAGAATCAGGATGGCGGGCACCATGGCGTTGAAGCCCTTGGTCATGCAGGCCATGGCGTCCTTAAAAGTAATGACACGGCGCGCGCAGAGATAGAAAATGGAGAGCACCAGCGCGATCAGCGCGCCCCACGGCAGGCCCACAAAAGCGTCCGTATCACCGAAGGCGGCGATGAAGTCGCCCGCGTTCGTCTCGGGGTCCCAGAAACCGCCGACGTAAACAAGGCCGATGACGCAGAAAATAATGAGCATGAAGATGGGAATGAGCATATCCCACATATTCGCGCGGGAGGAGCCCTCCTCCTGCGTTTCGCTCAGTGCGCCGTTCTCGCCCTGCGCGGCCTTGAGCTCTGCCGCGGCCATGGGGCCGTAATCCACACCGAGCACGACCATAGTGATAACAAACACAATGGTGAGGAGCGAATAGAAGTTGTAAGGGATCGCTTCGATGAACAGCTGGATGCCGGACACGCCGGTGTCGAGCTTCGCGGCTACGCCGGAAACGGCGGCGGCCCACGAGGAGATAGGAGCGATCATGCACACAGGCGCGGCAGTCGCGTCGATGAGGTAGGCAAGCTTGAGGCGGGAGACCTTCTGGCTGTCAGTTACCGGCGTCATGACCGAGCCGACGGTAAGGCAGTTGAAATAGTCGTCGATGAAGATAAGCACGCCGAGGGCAAAGGTTGCCAGCAGCGCGCCGGCCTTGGAGTGAATGTGCCCCGCAGCCCAGCGGCCAAAGGCAGCAGAGCCGCCGGTGGCATTGACGAGCGCGACCATCACGCCGAGCATCACAAGGAAAAGAAAGATACCGGCATTGTCTGCAATCGCGGCAGTCAGACCGTCATTGATAATGGTGTCGAGCGTGCCGACGGGGCTGAAGCCGGTCGAGAGCAGAGCGCCGACGAGAATACCGACAAAAAGGGAGGAATACGTCTCCTTCGTCAGCAGAGCCAGTCCGATGGCGACGATTGGGGGAACGAGCGACCAGAATGTGTTGACAAACATGATGTGTCTCCTTTCGCACAGCCGTGCAAAAAAATTTAAGTCATGATGTTTCCATCATGACTTAAACACAACACACCTTTTGCAAGCGCAACGCAGGCTGCGTCCAACCATGACAGCTCTCCGCCTTCCGGCGACAGTCCGACGGGTGTTCCCCTCCGGCCCGGTAAACACACGCACAGGAATCCGCGTGTCCCCTCGGCGGCATCCCCTTTCGCTCCCCGGTTCCTGCCGGTCATCCGGAGCTACTCTTGTCAGCCGCGCCTCTATCAAGACTTATTTAAAACAGTATGCAGTATACACCACATGCGAAAAATGTCAATAGAATTTGTGAATTTTCTGTGACATTGGCACACAATTTCTTGTTTTCAGCAAAAGTACGGTGTTTTATCCCCCGGCACTGCACAGCCCCAGCGCAAGGTACCGGCGGAGCATCTGTGAAAAGGTGACGTGCCCCACGTCCTCTCCCGCTATCAGCGGCAGCTCTGCGACTGTGGTTCCCTCCGCATCGCGCACCGTCAGCGTGCCGAGCACATCGCCTGCATAAACGGGTGCGGCGACAGATTCCTCCAGCACCGTCTGCGTGCTCAGGCCGTTCACGCGCGTCTTTTCCACCAGCAGGGTATGCTCCGGCGGCATGACCGACTGGACCGTCGGGCGCACGCCGAGCGTCACCCCGACCGGTGGGAGCGCCTCATCGGGCGAGACGCTTACCAGCGTCCACGTCGAAAAGCCGTAATTCAGCAGGCTCTTTGCATCCGCAAAGCGCTCGTCGCTCGTTTTTCCCTTGAGGATAACCGCGATGAGCTCCATCCCGTTTTTCTCCGCCGTGGCGCTCAGACAGTAGCCCGCCGAAGCGGTCGAGCCGGTTTTCAAACCCGTCGCGCCATCGTAAAAGCGAATGAGCTTATTCGTGTTCACCAGCATGGACTCGCCGCCGCGCAGCGAATCCATCCACACGGTCGTAAACTGGCGGATATCGGGGTGGTTGAGGATCAGCTCGCGCGACATGAGTGCGATATCGTAGGCACATGTAAGATGCCCCGCCGCGGGCAGCCCTGTACAGTTGACGAAGTGCGTGTCGTTCATTCCCAGCTCCTGTGCACGCCTATTCATCCGTTCGACAAAGGCCTCCTCACTGCCGGCAAGATGCTCGGCAAGCGCAACGGCGGCATCATTGCCGGAAACGATGCAGACCGCCTTGAGCAGATCGTGCACCGTCATCCGTTCGCCCTCCTTGAGCCAGATCTGACTGCCGCCCATGCCCGCCGCATGCGCCGTGCCCGTCACCAGGTCGTCATAGGACAGTGCCCCGGAATCGATGGCCTCCATCGTCAGCAGCAGTGTCATGATCTTTGTTACGCTCGCCGGCTCGCGCGGCGTGTGTTCATCCTGCGCAAAAAGCACCGTGCCGGTCTGCTTTTCCATCAGCAGCGCGCTCGGAGCACTGACCGCCGGGCCCTCCGCTGAGGCCGGCAGACACAGCCAAAACACCGCGAGCAGGGCTGCCGCCGCAAATCGTTTCATACAAACGCCCCCATTCACAATCTTTGCTCCATCCTATGCCCCCGTCCGCGCGTCCATGCGAAAATTCCCCTCCCGGCAAATTTCGCCTTGCATTGCGTGGAACAATCTGCTATAATAGCATATACTTTGCAGGGTTAGTACATCGGTAGTGCATCGGCTTCCCAAGCCGAGAAGGCGGGTTCGATTCCCGTACCCTGCTC
>CAKTOJ010000005.1 GCA_934589665.1 uncultured Oscillospiraceae bacterium
TCCCAGTCGCGCTGGTCGTGGCCCGGAACGCCCATGACGATGCCGGTGCCGTAGCCCATCAAAACGTAGTCGGAGACAAACATCGGCACGGTCTTGCCGTTGGCGGGGTTGATGACCTCGATGCCTTCCAGGCGCACACCGGTTTTCTCCTTGTTGAGCTCGCCGCGCTCGAAGTCGCTCTTGCGGGCGGCAGCCTCCTGATACGCCGCGACGGCGTCCCAGTTCTTAATGAGCGGCTGCCACTTTTTGAGCAGCGGATGCTCAGGCGAGATAACCGTGTAGGTCACGCCGAAGAGCGTGTCGACACGAGTGGTGTAAACGGTGATGTCATCCTCGGTATTGGTCTTGAATGTGACCTCCGTACCGGTGGAGCGGCCGATCCAGTTGCGCTGCTGCGTCTTGACGCGTTCAATGTAATCCACATCGTCCAGATCGTCGATCAGACGGTCGGCATACTTCGTGATGCGCAGCATCCACTGGCTCTTCTCCTTGCGGATGACCTCGCTGCCGCAGCGCTCGCACACGCCCTCGACAACCTCTTCGTTCGCCAGCACACACTTGCAGCTTGTGCACCAGTTGACAGGCATGGTGGTCTTGTAGGCCAGATCGTGCTTGAAGAGCTGGAGGAAGATCCACTGCGTCCACTTATAATAGCTCGGGTCGGTGGTATCCACCACACGGTCCCAGTCAAAGCCGTAGCCAAGCATCTTGAGCTGGCGGGTGAAGTTCTTGATGTTCTGCTGGGTGATAATGGAGGGGTGGATGTGGTTCTTGATGGCAAAGTTCTCCGTCGGCAGGCCAAAGGCGTCAAAGCCGATGGGGTTGAGGACGTTGTAGCCCTGCATGCGCTTTTTGCGGCAGATAATATCCATCGCCGTAAAGGGGCGCGGGTGTCCGACATGCAGGCCGGCGGCAGAAGGATACGGGAACTCGATGAGTCCATAGAACTTCGGCCTCGGATCACCGGTGACGGCGGCATAGGGCTTGGATTCCTCCCAGCGTCCCTGCCATTTCTTTTCAATGGCTTCAAAATCGTACTTCATGATCTTCTCCTTCTATCTTTCATTGAGATAACATTTTATTTTTACCTGTCAAGGCTGCCGCAAGCACGCAGTGCAGCAGTGCGCCGAGCAGAATATTGAGTGCGAACAGAACAAGATAGCTCAAGCGGTTTGCCGTATCAAACGGAAGAATCCGTTCCCACAGCGCAAGCTCGCTGAACACGCTGACATTGAGCAGATAGATCTCCAGACTGCGGCCGCCGACAAAGCGCAGAGCGCGGCACAGCACGCCGAGCGGCAGCTTCTCAAAGAGCACGCAGGCAGTCAGGCACAGCGGGATCGTGGTAAGCAAAAATACATGGCACAGCGGCGTGTAGAGTCCTCCTCCCTCGCGCTGACTGCGCAGCACGAGCACACCGTAGCAGACCCCCGCAAGCAGAAGCAGCGTCCAGAGAGCCGCTTCTCGCCTGCCGAGCGTTTTTTCCTCTTTTGCGTAAAAGCCCATCAAAAGCCCAAGGAAGAATACCGGAAGGCGGTAAAACAAGTCCAGATAGTGCCAATAGTCCTCGCGGAGCAGAAGCTGACAGAGCAGAACGCCAAGCACGACGCCGAGGATCACAGCGCACTCCCGATGGCGGCAGCGCTTGAGAAAGCGCCGGCACGGCGGGGTGATCGCGTAAAGGCACATGATCCCGGCGACATACCAGTTGAACGCTCCCTCGCAGTCCACCCAGTAATAGAGCAGCGTGCTGTTCCACAGCAGCGCTGCCCACGGCGCGCCGCGATAGAGGATCACAAACATCGTGTATGGCAGCATCACCGCAAAATACGCCGGCAGGATGCGGCGCATCCGCCGCGCGAGGAACCCGCCGTAGGTCTGCTCCCGCCGCTCCAGCGACATCACCATGCCCATCGCCGAAAGAGCGATGAAAATGTCGACGCCGCCGAAGCCCGCCGCGCGGATCAGCTCCAGCACACCGGTGCCCATGTCAAGGTCCGTGGCGTGGAAAAGCATCACCCAGAGCATCGCCAGCCCCATCAGCTCGCCGCGGTAACGGCTCACCAGCGCGTAGGTCATGGCGCTTACTTCGTTCCGTCAGGCGTCAGAACATCGGAAAGGTCCAGTTCGTGGCCGTCGCTCCACAGGCGTTCAAGGCTGTAAAACGCGCGGGCCTCTTCATTGAACACGTGCACCGTGATGCAGCCGTAGTCGAGCAGCACCCACGTGCCGCCGCGATAGCCCTCGCGGTGGAGCGGCGTCTCGCCGAGCTTATCCAACTCCTTTTCCACCTCGTCGCACAGCGCGTTGATCTGTGTGTTGCTCCCGCCGGAGCAGATGACAAAATAGTCCGCCAGCGTCGTGATCTTGTCGATGCCGATGACCTTGATGTCCCTGCCCTTCTTGCTGTCGAGCGCCTTGGCCGCGGCCAGCGCCAGTTCCTTTGCAGATATCATATCAGGGTTCCCCTTTCAATCGTTTCTTCTCTCATGATGCGTCCGTTGAACTCAGGCGGCTTCTTCTCCACTCCCAGTCTCTGCGGACGTTTCCGTCTCCGTGCTGCCGGGGTCGGTCGTCTCACCGCCCGGCTCCGTCGTGCCGGGATCGGTCGTCTCGCCGCCCGGCTCTGTCGTACCGGGATCGGTCGTCTCGCCGCCCGGCTCTGTCGTACCGGGATCGGTCGTCTCGCTGCCCGGCTCTGTCGTGCCGGGATCGGTCGTCTCGCCGTCCGGCTCTGTCGTGCCGGGATCAGTCGTTTCGCTGCCAGTCTCCGTTGTACCGGGATCAGTCGTTTCGCTGCCCGGCCACGGCGTGATCTTCCCGCTGTAGGGATCAACCTGCACCGGCGGCGTGGCCGCCGCCTTACCGTCCTCCAGCCGTCCGGTGGAGGACGAGAGCGAACCGTCCGAATTGAGCGACATGATATCGAGGTCGCTCATGGTAAACTTCTCCACAAACGGGCTGAGCTCATTATTCACAAGATCCAGCAGCTCCTGCGCGTTTGGAAACACATAGGACTGCGCGTTCTTATAGACGCGGCTGTAGGCGTATTTCGCCGTATTCGGCATGGTGACGAAGTTCACATCGTCGATCTTCAGCCCGCCGAGAACCGCCTGCTTGCCGAACCACAGCATCTCCTCAAACGTGAGGTCGGAGGTGACATTCTCCTTCACTGCTGTGGCAAATGCGCCGATTTTTGTCACATTTTTGACCTGAAGCAGCTGCTCAATCATGGCCTTGAGCAGCGCCTGCTGCGTTTTGATGCGGCCAAGATCGCCGTCGGGGTAGCCGCGCATTTTGCCGGTTTTGGGGTCCGCGTTGTCGTGGCGGTAGCGCAGCACCTGCATCGCGTCATCGCCGCTGAGCTTGCGGTAGCCCTCCGTCTGGTGGATGTGCAGGTTCTGATAAATGTCATCGTAGTTCATGTTCATCGGCACGTCAAAATAGACGCCGCCCATGGCCTCCACGATCGCGCCGACCGCATCCCATTCGACAATGACCTCATAGTCCGGTTCAAAGCCGACAAGCTGAGAAATTTCCTTATAGAGCGCCTTGATGCCCTTCTCCCCGCCGCCGTAGTAGTTGTATACGGAGTTGATGCGCTTGATGTCCCACGAGACATTCACCATCGTGTCACGCGGAATGGACATGACCGTCGCTTTCTGATTGGTTACATCGTAGCTTGCCAGCAGCATGGTGTCCGTGTTTCCGCCGCCGCCCGTGTCACGGCCGAGAACAAGGACGGTATAGAAATCCTTGCTCTTGCGCTCACCGCTCACACGCGGTCGCACGCCGTCGCCGTATGCAAGATCGGCGTCGATCTCGCTTGGGTCCTGCACATCGCTGTCCTTGTTTGGCAGTGCCGGCGCGTGAATCTTCATAAGATAGCCGCCGCCAGCGATCAGCCCCACAAGCACCAGCGCAGCCAGTGCGCCGAGGATCATCCGTCCGGGGCGGGCAAAAAGCTTTTTGATCTGCGCCCATGCCTCGTCACCGTGCTCGTCAAAGACATCTTCCGCCCGCGCGCGCAGCTCGTCAAGCGTCGGCTTGTCCCTCTTCTTCTCTTCTCGCTTTCCTTTCATACAGTTTCCCCTTTAAGTAGTCGCGGGCCGCCAGTGTATTGACGTGGATGGGATTTCCCATCTCCTCCATTTCATCGACCGTCATCTCAAGCCCCATCAAAAGGCCGTCGTCCAAATCCTTCCACACGACCTTCCGCAGCGCGTCCACGCCCGGGAAGTCGCGCGTCGGCTCAATGAAATCAGCCAAATAGATGACCTTCTCCAGCACCGTCATATCAGGCTTGCCCGTCGTATGCCAGAGGATCGCGTTATAGATGTCGTCGTCCACGCCGAACACATCGCGGGCAAGCGCCGCGCCGGTCTTGGCGTGGAGCAGCTTGAGCGCCTTACGCTCAAGCTCGTCGAGCGCGATGCCGTATTTCTCGCACAGCACAAGCTGCTCTTCCATCGAGAGCTTCTTCGTGCAGTCGTGCAGCAGTCCGGCGATCTCGGCCTTATGTGCGTCCGCGCCGTATTGTTCCGCCAGCTTCACCGCCGTCGCCGCCGTGCCGAGCACGTGGCCGCAGCGCTTGGCCTTGAGATAGCTTAGCGCAATGGGGCGAAGCTGCTGTACGGTTAGACGCTTGAGATCCAGATTTGTTCCGTATAAGTGCTCACGCAGGATATAGCCGTAGACCTGCGGATCAAGCATTTTCTCACTCGCGCCGTTCGCCATGCCTGCGCGCAGCTCTGTCGAGGACACCTCGATCACGCGGTCGAGCGCAAGCGTTTCAAAGCCGCGTCCGCCAAAGCGCGCATTGAGCTTTTCCGCCTGCGCGGCAAAGGCCGCGGCGCTGTCGCTCTCATTGCGGTGGAAGGCGGTGATCTTTGCAAGCTGCGCGATCTCGGACGGTTCATACCAGCTTTCAAAGGAAAAGAACATATCTGTCCCCATGAAAAGCAGCAGTTCATCGTCGGGATACTGCTCATGCAGCGCGCGGAGCGTATCGACCGTGTAGCTCTTTCCCTCGCGCACCATTTCAAGGTCGAGCACCTTGACCGGAACGCCGCTTTGCAGCGAAACCTGCCCGCCCATAAGGCGCGTCATGGCAAGGCGGTGCGCGTTCGACGGGCTGCCCTGCTCCATGACCTTGTGCGGCGGGATACCCGCCGGAATAAGCAGCAGCTTATCGAGGCCGCACTTCTCCGCCGCCTCGATCGCGGCGTTCTGATGTCCCAGATGCGGCGGGTTGAAGCTGCCGCCGTAAATTCCGATCTTCAATGAAAATCCCTCTCAATTCCGTCCTCAGACGGTCTTTTTCTTTTTGTCCTTCACCAGCGCAATGCGCTTATCCTTTGGCTTAGCGTGCGTCTCGCGGTAGAGCACGAACTTCGTGCCGATGACCTGCACCTGCTCGGAGCGGGTGAGGCGGCTGAGCTCATCGCACGCCTCGCGCGCGGTGAGCATGCTGTTGTCGAGCACCTTGCACTTGATGAGCTCGCGCGCCTCAAGCGCGTCGTTGGCCTGCTTGACAAGGTTTTCGCCAATACCATCCTTTCCGATATGGACGATTGGCTCAAGCTCGTTTGCCATAGCGCGCAGCTGTGCGCGCTGCTTACTGGTCAGTTCCATTTATTTGTTTCCTTTCAGATAATCGTCAAGCGCCTGCGCAAAGGCGCGCAGCGCCTTGCCGCGGTGCGAAATGGCCGCCTTTTCCTCCGGCGTGAGCTGGCCGAAGGTCTTGCGCAGCTCCGGCACAAAGAACACAGGATCGTAGCCGAAGCCGCCCTCCCCCATCGGCGCAAACGCGATGGTGCCCGGGCACTCGCCCTCGCACACCAGCTCGTCGCCGTTGGGGAACTCGCAGACGATGGACGTGTGGAAATGCGCGGCGCGATCCGTCTGTCCGCGCAGCATCTCCAGCAGCAGGCGGTAGCGGCCCGTATCGTCCAATCCCTCGCCGCCGAAACGCGCGCTGTATACGCCCGGCCCGCCGTTGAGCGCGTCCACGCACAGTCCCGAGTCGTCCGCCACGGCGGGCAGCCCCGTGGCCTTCATCACGGCCATCGCCTTGAGGCGGGAGTTGTCGGTAAACGTCTCGCCGGTCTCCTCGACCTCGATCTTCACGCCCAACTCCGCCTCGCTCACGACCTCGACGCCGAGACCGCCGAGGATTTCCTTCATTTCCTTGAGCTTTTTGGGATTCTGTGTCGCCAGCACCAGTTTCATTATCTTACCTCCCACGGGTCCTTTTCCCGTCTTTTCTTGCTTTTTTCTTCACGCTTTTCTTCCTCGCGCTGCGCCTTGCGTTCTTCGCGCTGCGCGCTCATTTTCTCCTGCCAGGCCGTGAGCTTTTTGTCGAGCTTGTCGAGCGGCCGCTCGATCTCCCGCACGGGAACGATCACTGCATGGCAGTCCTCACAATAAAAGGCGGGGATATATTCTGCGGAGAACACATGCGCTCTGCCGAGCTCAACGCCCTCCCGCACGCCCTCTTCATAGTAATCGCCGTAGTCGCCCTCTTTTTTGCGGCACCAGCGGATAACGTCTCTGACAGCCGGGATCGCGCCGTCAGGCATTTCTTTTCCGCAGTAGGGACAGATGTTCGTGATCTCCATGCCGTACCTCCTCATTCATCCGCCGCGCTCAGATGAGCGCGTTGACGTACTCCTTTGCGTCGAAGGGCTGAAGGTCGTCAATTCCCTCGCCGAGGCCGACAAACTTCACCGGCACACCCAGCTCCTGCGCGATGGCAACACAGATGCCGCCCTTGGCCGTGCCGTCAAGCTTGGTGAGAATGATGCCGGTCAGGCCCGCCGTCTCACGGAACACCTTGGCCTGCTGCAAACCGTTCTGGCCTGTAGTCGCATCGAGCACCAGCAGCGTCTCCTTCGCCGCGTCCGGTGTTTCGCGGTCAATGATCTTACGCAGCTTTGCCAGCTCGTTCATCAGGTTCGCCTTATTGTGCAGACGGCCTGCCGTGTCGCAGAACACCACGTCCACGCCTCTTGCCTTCGCCGCCTGCAGCGAGTCGAAGAGCACCGCGCCGGGGTCCGCGCCCTCCTTGCTGCGGACAATCTCTACGCCCGCACGCTCCGCCCAAATCTCCAGCTGATCCGCCGCCGCCGCGCGGAACGTATCCGCAGCGCACAGCAGCACACGTCTGCCCTGCTCTTTGTAGTAATGGGCGAGCTTTCCGATGCTTGTCGTCTTGCCCACGCCGTTCACACCGATAACGAGCACGACGCTGGGCGCTGTGGAAAGGTCAAGTGAGGTGTCGCCGACGCTGAGCTTTTCCTCCAGAATATCGCGCAGCGCCTGCTTGACCTCGTCGCCCTGCTGCAATCTCTTTTCATGCACAACGCGGCGCAGCTGCGCGATCGTGTCGGCTGCAACCGACGCGCCAAGGTCTGCCATGATGAGGCTTTCCTCCAGTTCGTCGTAAAACTCCTCGTCGACAGTCTCCCAGGCAATGGTGTCGTACCACGCCTTTTTGATCCTTGCAAAAATACCCATCGTTTTACCCCTTGATGTTCAATTCTTTTGCCATGTCATTCATGTTGATCGTCAGCACCTTGCTCACGCCGCGCTCCTGCATCGTCACGCCGTAGAGCACATCAGCCTCTTCCATCGTTCCACGCCGGTGCGTGATGACGATGAACTGCGTCTTGTCGCAGATGCGGCGCATGTAGCGCGCCACACGGATGACGTTCGGCTCGTCGAGCGCCGCCTCGATCTCATCCATCACGCAGAACGGCGTGGGATGGACCTTAAGGATGGCAAAATAGAGCGCAATGGCGACAAACGCCTTCTCTCCGCCAGAGAGCAGCGAGAGCGTCTTGAGCGCCTTGCCCGGCGGCTGCACCTTGATCTCAATGCCGCAGTCAAGCACAGCGTTTTCGTCCTCCAGCTCCAGCGTGGCCTTGCCGCCGCCGAAGAGCTCAAGAAAGGTCTTCTGAAAGCTCTCGCGGATGAGCGCGAACTGCTCTTTGAAGATCGTCGTCATCTCACCCGTGATATTTTCGATCACGCCCAGCAGCTCATCCTTCGCCTTGTCCACATCGTCCCGCTGACCGGTGAGATAGGTATAGCGCGTATTCACGCGGTCAAACTCCTCGATCGCGCCGACATTGACATTACCGAGACCGCTGATCTCGCGCTTGAGCTCACTAATGCGGCGGCCGGCCTTCTGGACGCTTTCCAGCTCGATGCGCTGCTCCTGCGCCGCAGAGTGGGAGAGCTCATAATTTTCCCACAGCTTATCAAGGATCTGCTTTTCCTCCATCGCAGCGGCTGTCCGCTTCTGCTCCAACCGGCTCGCGGCCAGCTGGGACTGGATGACCAGATCGTTGCACTCGCGGCTGCGGCGGTCGCTCGCGCCGCGTTCAGCCTCCAGCGCAAGCTTGGTCTCCGCCAGCGCGGAAAGGCGTTCCCTGTGCCGCTCTGCCTCCGCGCGCAGAGCAGCAATCGTCTCGCCGTGCTGCGCGATCTCCTCCTCCGCCGCGGCAATGGCGGCGCGGTACTCGTCAAGCAGCGCGCGGCGGCTGGTCTCATCGCCATGCATCTGCTGCGCCAGCTTCTCCAGATCGGTAAGCGCGCGTTCGGTCGTCTCGCGCTCGGCCTGAAAACCGGCAAGCGCGCTTTTACGCTCGGCGATCTCGTCGCTGAGGTGCGCACTGTCACGCTGAAGCTCGCTCTGTCCGGCCAGCTTCTCCTCACACGCCAGACGCAGCCGTGCGGCCTCGTCCCCGTGCTTTTTCATTTCCTCCTCGCGCGCCGACGCGGACCTTTTCAGCTCCGCCGTGCGCGCGGTGATCGTTTCCAGCTCGGCGGCAATGCCGCTCTCGCGGGAGCGGAGGGATTCAAGCAGAACGTCGTACTGCTTTTTCTCACCCGTGCGCTTGAGAACCTCGTCCTCCGCACCGCGCTGCTGCCCGCGTGCGACATCCAGCTCGTACTGCGCGGCAGTCAGCTCGCGCTTGGCCTCGTCCGCCTCGCGCTGCGCGGCGGCAAGCTTTTCCGTCAGAGACCTCTGTTTTTCCGTCAGCTCCTTGAGCTCATTCGCGCGGCTGAGGATGCCGGCACTGCGGCTCACCGAGCCGCCGGTCATGCTTCCGCCGCGGTTGAGCACCTGTCCGTCGAGCGTCACGATGCGAAAACGGTTATTATACTTTCTTGCCATGGCGATGCCGCAGTCGATATCCTCCACAATGACCGTGCGGCCGAGCAGGCTGTTAAAAATCTCCGTGTATCTCTCATCGAACCGCACCAGCCGAGAGGCGATGCCGACGTAGCCGTATTCGCGCTCAACACCCGCTTCGCGCAGCGTATCGCCGCGGATGGCGGTCAGCGGCAGGAAGGTCGCGCGTCCTCCGTCGCGCTGCTTTAAAAAGCCGATGGCGCTCTTTGCGTCCTCCTCGCGGTCGACCACAATGTTCTGCATGCCCGCGCCCAGCGCGATCTCAATGGCGGCAGCGCAGCGCTTGTCGGTGCTCATCAGGTTGGCGACCGGTCCATGGATGCCGCGAAGCGTGCTCTTCTCTGCCGCCTGCATGACAAGGCGCACCGCTTTATTGAAGCCCTCGTACTCCTTCTCCATCTCACTGAGCAGATGGATGCGGGAATCCAGATTGTTCTTTTCCATGGTGAGGGCAATACTCTTCTGCCGCGCCGCTTCCTCGCGCTGCACCTTGCCTTCCAGCTTCAGCGTGTGGCCGGAGATGATGTTGCGCACCGCTTCGGCTTCCTCCTGCGCTTCCTCCAGCGCGCGGCGGATCGCCGACGCGGCAGAGCGCGTTTCACTCAGCTGTCCGTCCACACTCTCTGCCTCGGCCTCCAGCGCTGTCCGGCGCTCCGCCATTTCCGTGACGCCGGCATGGAGCGCGCTCACATCCGCGCGACAGTCCGCCGCAGCGGAGACCGCCAGCGCCTCCTTTGCGCGCAGCGCCTCGACCTCACTGCCGGCCTCGCCCGCGCTGCGTGCGGCCTCCGCTGCCCGGTCGAGCAGAGCCTTCAGCTCCGTCTCGGCCCCGGCCGCCTGTTCTGCCAGCTCCTCGATGCGCGCCCTCTGCGCGCCAATCTGCGTCGTCAGGTTCTCCGCGCGGCCGGACTGGTCACGCAGCTCACTTTCCATACGCTCAATATTCGAGCGGTTGTGCTCAATCCCCGTGCGCAGCACAGCGACCGCCGCATCCTGCTCGCCAAGCCGGGCATCCACCGCGCCGCTCTCGGCGCGCAGGCGCTCCTGCTCCATATCATTTTCCCGTATTTTTTCACCGAACTGCTCCGCGGCGGCATAAACCTCGTTGAGCGCCGCATTCGCGCGCTCAAGCTCCGCCTGCGCCTGCGCGTAGTCCGCGTCGAGCTTGATGGCGTCCGTTCGAATCCTGTCGAGATTTTCCAGCCAGACGGAAATCTCCAGCGTGCGCAGCTCGTCGCGGAAAATAAGATATTTCTTTGCCTTCTCCGCCTGTGCACGCAGCGGCTCGACCTGAAGTTCGAGCTCGGCGATCTTGTCGTTGATGCGCACGAGGTTCTCCTCCGTGCGCTCGAGCTTGCGCTCCGTCTCCTCCTTGCGGTGGCGGAATTTGGAAATGCCCGCCGCCTCCTCAAAAATTTCGCGGCGGTCGGCGCTCTTGACAGACAGTATCTCGTCGATCTTGCCCTGTCCGACGATCGAATAGCCCTCACGCCCCATGCCGGTGTCCATGAACAGCTCGTTCACGTCGCGCAGACGCACACTCTGCTTGTTGATGTAATATTCACTCTCGCCGCTGCGGTAGTAGCGGCGGGTCACGGCGACCTCGTTTTCCTCCATGCTGGGGAAAATATGTCCGGTGTTGTCCAGCACGAGCGTCACCTGCGCAAAGCCCATCTGGTTTCGCTTCTCGGTGCCGCCAAAGATGACGTCCTCCATCTTCGCGCCGCGCAGGGACTTGCTCGACTGCTCGCCCATCACCCAGCGGATGGCGTCCGACACATTCGACTTGCCGCTGCCGTTGGGGCCGACGATGGCTGTAATATCGGAGCCGAAGTTCAGCACCGTTTTATCGGGAAAGCTCTTAAATCCTTGAATTTCGAGCGCTTTTAAGTACATTCCATGGTTCTCCTTCATGAAAAGGCGTAAAAAGGGCAAAATAACGATATTTTAACTAATGTACTATACCATTTCCTCCCCTGATTTTCAAGAGCGAATGATGAACAGAGTGTAAAAAAGGCGCCCTTACCGGCGTCTTTTTTACACTGTATTTTTCTCCGCGAGCGCCCTCTGCGCGGCGATGAGCGCATAGAGCTCCTCGTAGGCGTCCGAAAGCGTCCCCATCCCGTCGATCAGCCCGCAGCGGACCGCTTCTTCTCCATAGAGGATGCTGCCGACATCGGCAGCCATATCCTCGGCGGCAAACATGAGTGAGAGAAATGTCTGCTCGGAGATGTGGGAATTGCCTGTCACAAAACGCACGATGCGCTCCTGCAAGCGGTCAAAGTAATGGTAGGTCTGGGGGGCTGCGATGAGCGTGCCGTTCGTCCGAATGGGATGCACCGTCATCGACGCGCTCGGCGCGATGAGCGACCGTTTCGGCGCAGCGGCCAGCGGCACGCCGATGGAGTGCCCTCCGCCGAGGACGAGTGATACAGTCGGCTTTTTCATGCCGGCGATCAGCTCGGCAATGGCAAGCCCCGCCTCCACATCGCCGCCGCAGGTGTTGAGCAGGAAAAGCACACCGTCGATCTCGCCGCTCTCGTCGAGCGCGGCCAGCAGCGGCAGAAGATGCTCATATTTCGTTGTCTTGACGGTATTGGGAAGCAGGCTGTGCCCCTCGATCTGCCCGATGATGGTCTGGCAGTAGACCGTGCCGCGCGGCGAATGCGTGGTCACAGCTCCCATATCCACGATGGGCTGAAAGGGCGGCGTCTGCTCCATGGACGCGCTTTTCTCCTCATTCTCATTCGGCTTTGCCGGGTCAGACATGGCATATCCCTCCTCGTTTTCTCGCAAGATAGGATTTGCAGAAAAAAAGAAAGCATACGGCATGCCGCATGCTTTCCCCTCGTATTTTTATTTTTCCGTACCGTAGAAGAACAGCGCCACCGTGCCCGGCCCGACATGTGCACCGGTGACCGGCTCGTAGTAGACCGTGACGCACTCGCCCGCGAAGCCTTTTTCCCGCAGCAGGCCCATGAGGTATTCCACGCCCTCTGTATTATCCGCGTGGGCAATGCCGATGCGCGCCGTCTTATCCAGCACACGGGTTCCGTAATACTCCGCCAGCTCGGCGTAGGCCCGCTTATTGCCGCGCGCCGTGCCGCACTGGACGATGTGTCCTGTTTCGTCACCGCGCAGGATCGGCTTGATCCCCAGCACCGTTCCCGCCAGCGCCACCACGCCGGAGATGCGCCCTGTACGCTTTAAATACGCAAGGTTATCCACCGTGAAAAACTGGCACATATGGGGACGACGGGCGAGAATGGCGTCATATACCTCCTGAAAGGGCTTTCCTGCCCGCAGCAGCTCCGCCGCCTCAAGCACCTGAAGCCCCTCGCCGAGCGAGGCGGCGTAGGTGTCGATCGTCCCGATCTGCGCTGCCGGATATTTCTCCCGCAGCTCCGAGGCCGCAAGAGCCGCCGCCTGCGCCGTACCGCTCACGCCGCCGGACATGCCGATGTAGAGCACATCCATGCCCTGAGAGAGCGCCTTCTCAAAATGCTCCGCCGCAAGCACAGGGTTGACCATGGAGGTGTTGACCTCCGCGCCGCCGCGCATCGCATCGTAAAACGCCTTGCCGTCAAAGTCCGCCTCTTCCGGATACTCTGCCTGCACGCCGTTGACCGTGTAGGAAAACGGAATGACGTCGATATCATATTCGCGCAGCAGCGCGACCGGCAGATTGGCCGAGGTATCGGTAAAAAGCTTGGTCATGGCAAAACTTCCCTTTCAATATTTCTTGGTATTGTATCACGTTTTTCTGTCGGAGACAAGCAAAGTCACAGATTCTTTACATGAACCGAACGAAATGTCAACAGCGGGGCATCCGCCCCGCTGTTTTTCTGTCAGTTCTGCTCAAAAATAACACGCATGGTCTTGTAGGTCATATAGCAGTCGAGCTTGGCGACCGTCTCATACGGCGCGTGCATGGAGAGCACAGGAACGCCCGCGTCGAGCGTGTCGATGTTGCGCTGCGCCATGAACTTGGCGACCGTACCGCCGCCGCCCGCGTCAGTCTTGCCGAGCTCGGCCATCTGCCAGAACACGCCGTTTTCATTCAGAAGCTTACGCACACGGCCGACGACCTCGGCGGACGCGTCGGACGCGCCGGACTTGCCGCCCGCGCCGGTATACTTGCAAAGGCCCACGCCATAGTTCACGAACGCGGCGTTGCGCTTATCGTACACATCGGCGAAGTTCGGGTCATAGGCCGCCGTCACGTCCGCGCTCAGGCAGAAGGAGTTCGCCAGGCAGTCGCGCAGCGCGACACCCTGTCCCTCGCACAGGTCGGCCATGAATTTGTCGAACGCCTGTGAGAGCATGCCGGAGACTCCCTCCGAGCCGATCTCCTCCTTGTCCGCGAAAATGCACACGGCCGTGCGCTTCGGGCTCTTCGCGTCGAAAATGCCGGCGAGCTCGGCGTAGGCGCACACGCGGTCGTCGTGACCGTAGGAGGCGATAAAGCTGCGGTCGAAGCCGATGTCGCGCGCCTTGCCGGCGGGCACGACCTCCAGCTCGGCGGAGATGAAGTCCTCCTCCACGATGCCGTATTTCTCATTGAGCAGCTTCAAAACATTGAGCTTGAAGCGGTCCGAGCAGTCCGCGCCCGCGAGCGGACGTCCGCCGGTGAGCAGGTTCAGGCTTTCGCTCGGAATGGCCTCGTTGAGGGGCTTTTTGCCCTGCTCACGGCCAAGATGCGGAAGAAGATCATTGATGATAAACTGCGGATCACCCTCGTCCGCGCCGATGTGAACGGCGACCGTCGAGCCGTCACCGCGCACGACCACGCCGTGGAGCTCAAGCGGGATGGTGACCCAGTGGTACTTGCGGATGCCGCCGTAGTGGTGCGTCTTGAGATAGGCCATCTCCGACTCCTCATAGAGCGGGCGGGGCTTGAGGTCAAGCCGGGGTGCGTCCGTGTGCGCCGCGCCGATATTCGCGCCGTGGCTGAGATCCTCCTCGCCGATGACAGCCAGCATAATCGCCTTGCCGCGGTTATTATAGTAGACCTTGTCGCCGGTCTTGAGCGCCATGCCCTTTTCATAGGGCACAAAGCCGCGCGCCGACGCCAGCTCGATGCAGTGCTCGACACACAGGCGCTCGGTCTTGCCGTGGTTGAGGAAATCCTTATACTCCTCGCAGTAGGCGTTCATCGCCTGCTCCTCCTCGGCGCTCAGGCGCTCGTAACCGTTCTTGGGCGCGTAGGCAAGCTTCTCCGCCCATTCGTTCTTTTTCTTCTCCGCCATCGTTTATTCCTCCTTCAGCGATTTGATAATGGTATCCAGAAATTCCGCTGCAGCTTCTTCAGCCTGCGCGGAGGTGGGGTAGTTATTTTCAAAGACGGCGTCGCAGTCCGCGCGGAATTCCTCCGCGCCGCGCTGCGAGCGCACGCGTGCGCGGGCATAATCCTCGGAGATGCCGTCGCGCGCCATGATGCGCCGCACGCGCACCTCCTCCGGCGCAGTGACAGCGATCGTCCGGTCGCAGATCGCGCCCAGCCCGCTTTCGATGAGCTTGATCGCGTCGAGCGCCACAAGCGCCGCGCCGCCTGTCTCCATGCGCCGCACGAGCGCGCGGGGCAGATGGTGGAAAATGATTTCGTCGAGCCGCGCGAGCGCGCCGGCATCATGAAATACTATTGTTCCCAGCTTCTGCCGGTCCAAACCGCCGCCGGGCGCAAAAACATCTCCGAATGCGGCAGTAACGTCCGCACGCAGCGGTTCGTCGGTACGGAGCAGCTCATGATAAACCGCGTCGCAGTCGAGCATGAGCGCGCCGCGCTTTTCCAGCGCGCGCAGCAGCGTCGTCTTTCCCGCCCCCGTACCGCCGGTGATGCCGAGCACGAGCCTGCCCTCATCGGCACTTTCCGTGCGAAAGCCTGCCGCCTTTTTCAGACGGTTGCCCACCGCGAGGCCAAGCCCCGCGCTGTCGGGGCACTGCGCCCGGATGGCGGGCACATCGGTCGCGTCAAAGGTGCGCAGCGCATCGAAAACATGCTGCGACTGCGCAAGCTTATCGCCGCTCGCACCGAGCTTATGGACGATATGACCCGCAAAAAGCGGTGCGAACTCATCAAAGCAGATCACGCCGTCCCGCTCGCCGAGGCCGGCAAGCAGCCGCCGCGCACTCGCGCGCGGCGTGCCGGTCACCACCGTGACAGGCGCCTTGGGCGCATAGTGACGGTACTTCATGCCGGGCGCGCGGGGCTTTTCCCCCGCCGCCATCTGCTGCGTGACGGCCTTATCCACCGCCACCTCGCCGAGCACGGCGCGCAGCTCCTCGAGCGGCAGACCTCCCGGACGCAGCAGCCGCGGCGGTGTACAGGTGAGGTCAATGATCGTCGACTCCACGCCCACGCGGCACGGCCCGCCGTCCACCACGCCGTCGATCCTGCCGTCCATATCCTCGCGGACATGCGCAGCAGTCGTGCAGCTCGGACGGCCGGAGATGTTGGCGCTCGGCGCGGCAACCGGCACGCCGGCGGCGGCGATGATCGCGCGCGTGACCGCATGATCGGGGCAGCGCATGCCAACCGTCTCCAGTCCGCCGGTCGTGACGAGCGGCACGCAATCCGCCTTCGGCAGGATCATCGTCAGCGGGCCGGGCCAAAAGCGTTCGGCAAGGCGGTAGGCCGTCTGCGGTACGTCCCTGCAGTAGCGCGCGAGCCAGCTCGCGTCCGGAATATGTAAAATAAGCGGGTTGTCCTGCGGGCGGCCCTTGGCCTCAAAAATATGCCGTACCGCCTCCGCGTTCAGGCCGTCCGCGCCGAGGCCGTAGACCGTCTCGGTCGGAATGGCGAGCAGCCCGCCGCGGCGCAGAATGTCCGCCGCCTGTTCGATTTCCGCGCAGCTTCGCGCGGGGTCTGTGATGGTAAAATACTGGGTATTCAAAAAGGTTCCCCCTTATTCTCTCTCAAATCCGAGATAGCGCGTGCCCTGAAAGGTCAGTTTACCGTAATCGCCCTCGGCAAGCAGTCCGTATTCGCTCCCGCTGACGCCAAATTCCATGCGGTCGCCGCTCTGGACCTCGAAGGTGACATAATACCATGTCGTGTGATGGTCGACGTGCGTGTTGGCGTCGTGATGGTGCGAAATGTCCGTCCGCTTGGCCGCAACCACTGCCTCCACCGTCAGACGCGGTGAATTGTTGTTTTTGTTCCACTGGCCGATGCCCTTGACAAACATCACCATGAACATGGCGACCGCAAGGCCGAAAATCAGGAAAAACATGATCTCAAACCCGCCGTCAAAAAAGAAGCCGTCGAATCCGCTCGAATACATACGCTTTCCTCTCTTTCTCTCAGCTCTCCGTGCTCTCGCGCAGCTTTTCCGCCTGCGACTGCATGGTAAGCGCGTCAATGATGGGATCAAGTCCGCCGTTCATCACGGCGTCAATGTTGAAGCTCCGGTTCTCTCCCGTCAGCCGGTGATCGGTCACGCGGTTCTGCGGGAAGTTGTAGGTGCGGATGCGCTCGTTGCGCATGCCGGTGCCGACCTGCGCGCGGCGCTCGTTCGTCACGGCGCTCTCCACCCGCTCGCGCTCCATCTCGTAGAGCTTGGAGGCGAGCATCTGCATGCACTTGGCACGGTTCTGCACCTGAGAGCGCTCCTCCTGACAGGCGACAACAATGCCTGTCGGCTTATGGATCAACCGCACGGCAGAGCTCGTCTTATTCACGTGCTGACCGCCCGCGCCGGAGGAACGGTAGACCTGCATTTCAATGTCCTCTGGGCGCAGATCGACGTCAACCTCCTCCATCTCCGGCAGTACGGCGACCGTGGCCGTGGAGGTATGGATGCGTCCGCCGGATTCCGTTTCCGGCACGCGCTGGACGCGGTGCACGCCTGACTCGAACTTGAGCCGCGACCACGCGCCCGCGCCGTTGACGACAAAGTCGGCCTCCTTCACGCCGCCGAGCTCCGTGTCGTTGTAGTTGAGCAGCTCGACCCGCCAGCCGTGCTTTTCCGCGTACATGGCGTACATCCGGTAGAGGTCGGCGGCAAACAGCGCGCTCTCCTCCCCGCCGACGCCGCCGCGCAGCTCCATAATGACGTTTCTTCCGTCGTTCGGATCGCGCGGCAGAAGCAGCACGCGCAGCTCATCGTAGAGCCGTACCTTGTCCGTCTTGGCCTGCCGCAGCTCCTCCTGCGCCATCTCACGCAGCTCAGGGTCTGAGAGGAGCGCCTCCGCCTCGGCGATAGTCCGTTCCGCGCGGCGGTAAGCCTCGTAAGCCTGCACGACCGGCTCAAGCTCCTTCTGCTCCAGCGTGAGCTTTTTGAGCTGCGCGGCGTCAGCGTAGATCTCCGGCACAGTCAGCAGCTCGCCGATCTCCGCACAGCGGCGCGCGAGCTGTTCCAGCTTCTCCCACATCGTCTCAGTTCTCCGCCGTCATGTAATTTGTCACATTGCGCACAAACTCGTCGCGCCAGAAATGGTAGCCCGCCGAGCCGATGCGCAGCGAGACCTCCGCGACATGCGGGCGCTCCACGTACTGATCCATCTGGCCGTACACGTCCTTGTAAAGCTCCTCGCTGCCGTGCGTGAGCACATAGGCGATATTCTGGATCTCCAGCCCGCGGCGCTTTAAAAAGCCGCGTGCCACGCTCGAGCAGCGCCCCGCCCAGATCGGCGTGGCAAGAATGACGAGCCGGTAGTCATGCAGTGCGCGGCGCGTTTCGACCGGCTCCATGGCACGGGTGCGCTTGCGCATGGCGTCGAGTCCCGAGCGGAGATAGCCCACCGTCCCGGAGCGGTCGACGCGGTCACGCAGTTCCGCGCACTCGCAGTCGAGCGCGGCGGCGATCTCCTCCATCGCAAATTTTGTGTTTCCCGTGCGGGAATAGTAAAGGCACAAAATGTCTCGATTCATGGTTAACCTCCAAATGCATAGTAGGCGGCAAGGCCAAAGGCCTCACGAATGTAGTAATTGACGCTCAGAGCGCGGAAATAGAGCGTGTCCGGCATATGCGCCGGCACGGCGGCGGAGATGCCGCCCCAGAGCAGCCGCGCGCGGCAGAGATGGTAGTCCGAGGTCACGATGGCGACGCATTGTCCCGCGTCCACGCCGAGCGATTCGAGCACTTCGCGCGAATAGAGCATGTTCTCCCGCGTGTTCGTCGAGCGCTCCTCGAGATAAAGGCAGTCCGCGTCCACACCGCGGGCCGTCAGAGCGCGGCGCATGCACTCCGCCTCTGTGATGTCCTCTCCCTCGCCCTGTCCGCCGGAGAGCACAACCGGCACACCGGGATGTGTCTTCATATATTCCGCCGCCGCGTCGATGCGCGTGGAGAGCGAGAGCGACGGCGTTTCACCGTTCACGCCCGCACCGAGCACGATGACCGCGCTCACCGGGGTGTCCGTCCTGTCTGCAAGCGAGCCGCGGACGACCATTGTTTCCATCACCGTAAAGAGGCCAAAGCCTGCTAAAAGCACACCGATGAGCGCAAGCTCACCCCATGCCGCCGCGCGGCAGTCGTACCGTGCCGCATGCTCCAGTGCTGCAAAGGCCAGCAGCACCAGCGCGGCGCACAGGCACAAAAAAGCGGAAAACCGCACGCCCGGCACCACCCGCAGCAGTGCTGCGAGCACAAAGAATACGAGCGACGCACAGAGGAGCCGTTTCTCCCGCTTTGCAAGTGCTTTCCGTTGCTTCGGCATGGCTTGACCTCCCGCCCGCTGCTATCCTCCCTGCCAATTCTTCTCTTTACTCGCCCGCCTCGGCGGCAAGCGCTTCCCAGCGCTCCATCAGCTCCGTAAGCTTCTGCTCCTGCGCTTCCTTTTCCGCATAGAGCGCGCTGTATTTTTCATAGTCCGCCGCGGCCTCCTCCAGCCGCGCGTCCAGCGCGGCAAGCGCCTCCTCCTGCTGCGCGATCTCGCGCTCGCAGATCGTCAGCTGGCGGCGGGCGGCCTGCTGGCCCTTATTGCCGCGCTGCGGCTTTTCCGCAGCCGTCTTTTCCTTCGCAGGCTTTTCCGTCTCGACCTTTTTCGCCGGCTGCTCCGCCTTGAGCTTGCGGTAGCGCGCAAAGCCCATGGGATAGTCCGTGATGGTCTGATCCTCCAGCTCCCATACACGGGTGGCAAAGCGGTTGATGAAATAGCGGTCGTGGCTGACGAACAAAAGCGTGCCGTCAAAGGCCTCCACCGCCTCCTCGATCCACTCGCGCGAAGCGATGTCGAGGTGGTTGGTCGGCTCGTCGAGGATCAGGAAGTTGACCTCGTCGTCCATGAGCATGCACAGCCGCAGGCGGCTCTGCTCGCCGCCGGAGAGCACAGAGACGGATTTGAACACATCCTCACCCTGAAAGTGGAACGCGGCCAGCCGGTCGCGTGCCTTCTGCGGCGTGATATCCCGCTTCGACCAGAGCATTGTGTCGACCAGGTTCCGCTGCGGCACGTCAAAGTGAATGATCTGCGGCAGATACGCAATCTTCACCGAGGGGCCGAGCTTGATGCGCCCCTCGTCGGGATATTCCTCGCCCATGATCATCTTGATGAGCGTCGATTTTCCCGTGCCGTTGTCGCCGATGAGCGCGATGCGCTCTCCGCCGGTGATCTTCAGGTTCACGCCCGAAAACAGCCGCCGCTCACCGAAGCACTTGCCGACGTCCTTGAGCGCCATGACCTCGTCACCTATAAACTCACGGCTCTGGAACTGCGCGGTCAGCTTGCGCTCGCGCGTGGGCTTGTCCGTCGTGCGCATGCGCTCGATGCGCTTTTCCATCGAAAACGCGCGCTTGTGCAGCGCGTCGTTGCCCATAAAGGCCCACAGGTGCAGCTTTTCCGCCGCCGCCTCGAGTTGTTTGATCTTCGCCTGTTCCTTTTCATACTGCCGCATCCGCTCAAGATAGCGGCGTTCCTTCTCCACGGCGTAAAAGCTGTAGTTGCCGTTATAGAACTCCGCATGCCCGTCCAGAATCTCAATGACACGGGTGATGGTGCGGTCGAGGAAATAGCGGTCATGCGAAATGGCCACGACCGTGCCCTTGAAGGAGGCCAGATAGTCCTCCAGCCATTCGATCGCGTGGAGGTCGAGGTGGTTTGTCGGCTCGTCGAGGAGCAGAATGTCCGTATCCTCCAGAATCAGGCGGCCGAGGTTCACGCGTGTCTTTTCCCCGCCGGAGAGCGAGTCGAACAGCCGCGTGCGCATATCGGCGGGGATGGACAGGCCATTTGCGACCTTGTTGACGGCAGTGGCCGTGTCGTAGCCGCCGAGGCCCTCGAAGCGGGCGGAAAGCTCGCCGTAGCGGCGCAGCGTCTCCTCCGACTCATCGCCGTCCGCCATCTGCCGGGAAAGCGCCTCCATCTCATCCGCCATATTCCGCATGCGGGCAAAGGCGGACTGCAGCACATCCTCGACCGTGTACCCTTCGGGGTAGACCGGGATCTGCGAAATCAAACCCACGCGGTGGTTCGAGGCAATGGCGACCTCTCCGGTATCATAGTCGATCTCACCGGTGAGGATGCGGAAGAGCGTCGTCTTGCCCGCGCCGTTCTTTCCGAGCAGGCCCACGCGCTCGCCGGAGTTGATCTGAAAGGTCAGGCCGTCGAGTATTTTCTTTTCCAGGTCAAAGGACTTTGTCAGTCCCGTTACGCTTATTTCGATCATGTTGTTTTGAGCAGTTCCTCTACGATTTTCTCCAGATGCATGGAGTGTGACGCCTTGCACAGCAGAACGCTGCCGGGCGTAAAGGCCTGACGGGCCGCATCGGCCGCGCTCTGCGCATCCGCAAACCATTCCGATCGGTCAGACGCGGCCTCCGCAATATTTTTTGCGTACTCACCCACGGCGATCACATGGTCGACGCCGAGCGAGACACACAGCGCGCCCATCTCACGGTGGGCCGCTTCGGTGATCGCACCGAGTTCCTTCATGTCGCCGAGCACGGCGATCTTCCTTCCCTCGCTCGCGGCAAGGACGCGCAGGCTCGCGCCCATCGACTGGGGATTTGCGTTGTAGCAGTCGTCGAGCAATCGGCGGTTTCCGCTCAGCCGGTGGACCCGCATCCGCGAGCCGGCCGGCTCATAGGCGGCCACGCCACGCTCGATCTCGTCGGCGGAAAGCCCCAGCTCCTCGCCGACCGCCACAGCAAGCGACGCAGCATAGATCATATGCCGTCCCGGAGAAGGGATGTGCAGATGATAGGCCGCCTTCGCCGTCGTCACGGTGCAGTCCACGCCGTCGATGCCGCGGTCTGCGACCGCACTTACGCGCGCGCCGGAATGGGCGCTCTCGCCGCAGCGGACAATGCGCTGTGGAAGCTTCACCGTATCGAGCAGCGCATCGTCGCCATTGAGGACAGCCACACCGTCCGCGTCAAGGTTTTCAAATATCTCGCTCTTTGCCTTGAGGATGCCCTCGCGCGAGCCGAGAAACTCAATATGCGCGTCACCGATATTCGTAATGACGGCAATGTGCGGGCGCACCATCTCACCGAGATAGCGGATCTCGCCGAAGTGATCCATGCCCGTCTCAATGACGGCAGCCTCATAGGTGTCGTCCAGCCCAAGGAGCGTGAGCGGCGTGCCGATGTCGTTATTGAAATTCTCCGCCGTCTTGAGCGTGCGGTACTTCTGCGAGAGGACGGCGGCGATCATCTCCTTGGTCGTCGTCTTGCCGACCGAGCCGGTGATCTGGACGAAGGGAATATCAAACTGTCCGCGGTACCACGAGGCCAGCGCCTTGAGCGCAAGGCGCGTATCCGGCACCGAGATGTAGAATTTACCGTCTTCAAACGTTTCCGGTGCTCTGGCGCACAGGCAGCCCGCCGCGCCGAGGGCAAGCGCCTTGTCGATATAGTCATGTCCGTCGAAGCGCTCGCCGGTGAGCGGGATAAAGAGCGCGCCCTCCCCCGCCTTCCGGCTGTCGGTGGAAACGGAGGTCACCTCCGCGCTTTCCTCTCCTGCAAGCAGGACGCCGCCCGTGGCGGCAAGCAGGACGCTGACCGTCAGCTTTTTCATGCCTGCTTCCCCCGCGCGCGCAGAGAACCGGCCACGATGCGTTCACACAGCTCGCCGTAGCCAATGCCCGCCGCCGCAGCCTCCTGCGGCACGAGGCTCGTCGGCGTCATGCCGGGCAGCGTGTTGATCTCAAGGAAGTACGGCGTGCCGTCCTCGGTCACGATGAAGTCCGCGCGGGAATAGACGCTCAGTCCCAGCACGCGGAACACCGTCTCGGTCGCGCGGCGCAGCTCCGCCTCCCACGCCTCGGGGATGTGCGCGGGGCAGACCTCCTCCGCCGCGCCGGCCTGATACTTGTTGGCATAATCATAAAAGCCGGTCTTGGGAATGATCTCGATGGCAGGCAGGGCATGGCCGTCGAGGATGCCGACCTGAAGCTCGCGGCCCCTGATGTACTGTTCAATAACGACCTGCGCGCCGAAGTGCAGGCACTCAGTCAGCGCGGCGGTCACCTCGTCCTTAGTATGTGCAATGGTCACGCCGATGGACGAGCCGTTGGCGTTGGGCTTGACGACGCAGGGCAGCTCCGTCTCCGCAACGATCTGCGGGATGTCCGCCGCCGTATACTTCATCGCGCGCCACTTGGCCGTGGTGACATAGGGCGCGACAAGGCGCTTGGTCAGGTCCTTATCCATGGCGATGGCGCTGCCGAGGTAGCCCGAGCCGGTGTAGGGGATGCCGAGCAGGTCGAACGCTGCCTGCACTCTTCCGTCCTCGCCGCAGGTGCCGTGGAGCGCGATAAACACCACGTCCGCCATAGCGCACACGCGCAGCACGTCCTTTCCGAACACACTCGCACTCTGATCCGCCCGGCTCGCGCGCACCGCGTCAAGATCCGGCTCCTCACGGGCGACGGAGAAATCGCCGCACAGTCCGTCCGGCGCGTTGAAAATATCCTCAAGCGTGCCGCCGTAATTCTCCAGTCCCAAAAACATATCCACCAAAATGGCCTGGTGACCCCGCTCGCGCAGTGCGCGGCAAATGCGCGAGCCGCTTGAGAGCGACACATTGCGCTCCATGCTCAATCCTCCGGCCAGTACAACAATACGCATCGTTTTTCCTCCTGATTTTTAGAAAACTGCACCCATCAGCCGGCCGTGCCGGCATGCCCTCGGGCTGCCAGGGAGCGTATCCGTCCGCACCAGCTGATGCTATCAATGCTATTTTATCAGGATATACTTTATCACAAGAGTGCAACAATTACAAGAAGAAAGGCGGCAAAGCCGCCTTTCTTTCAGGAAAACAGCCCGCCGCCGTTCTTTTTCTCAGAAAGCGTCATCGCCGCCGAGAGCAGCTGTGCGGCCTCGGCGCGCGTGAGCGTGCGCTGCCAGCCTCCGTCGGAAAAGCTGCCGCTGGCGATCACGCTGACCGACTCCAGATTCGCCACGGCCTGCGCGCTCCAAGCGTCGGCGCTCTCGCCGTAATAGCCGCTCAGGTCCACATCCGTCACGCGCAGCAGACGGTTGAGCACAGCCGCCGCCTCGGAGAGCGAAACCTCGCTTTGCGCGCAGAACGCTACGCCCTCCGGCGTGTCCACACCGCGGATCAGCCCGCAGCGCAGCGCACTAACCGCGCTCCCCTTGCCCCAGAGCGGAATATCCGCGTCGTCGCAAAAGCCCGTGAGCGCGCTGTCCTCCGCTGGGATATCCGCCGCGGCAAGCGCCATCGTGATAAACTCAACGCGGCTGACCGGACGGTCGGGCTCAAAAAAGCGCTTGCCGCCCACCTGTGTGCCGACGAAAACGCTGTGCTCGGCAAGATCGACCGCCGCCGTGTAGGCGGCATTCCCGCTCATGTCGTCATAGGTCACGCCGCTTTTCGCGCGCTCAATGGTGATGCGCACCGTCGCGGGCGCGGACGAGCGTCCCTCGCTGTCGGTCGCAAGGTAGGTGAACTGATCCGCGCCGCAGCGGCTGCCCGAGGTGTAGACAAAGCTTTCGCCGTCGAGCGTCACCGTCCCCTTTGACGGCCCGGTGACGATGGAAAAGCTCAGGCCGCCGCCCGTCCGGTCGATGGCGGCAAGTGTTCCGGTGTATGGGATGCCTCGGTACACGCGGACCGCCAGGTTCTGCGCGATGGGCGCGCCCTCTACTGGCGCAGGCGTCTCCTCCTTTCCTCGCCCAAAAAGCGCCGAGGCAGGCGAGGCGAACGCGGTAAAGAGCACCGCCGCAAGGAGCAGCGGCGCCGCGCGCCAGAGCAGTTCTTTTCTCTGATCGATATGCAAGGTCAATTCCTCCCTTTTTTAATCTTCAGCGGTAGTATCTGATAAAAAAGGGCGAGTTATGCAAAAAGAGGCATCCGCCGGACGCCCCTTTGCAAAATCATATTCAGTTCATCAGCCATTCCGGACGCGAGCGCTTCTTGACGCCGGACACCACGCCCATCGCCGCAAAAAGCGTCACGATCGACGAGCCGCCGTAGCTGAAAAAGGGCAGCGTCAGGCCGATGACCGGCATGAGAAACAGGCACATGCCGATGTTTGCGATCGTCTGGAAGATGAGCATGCTTGCCATGCCGATACAGACATAGCTTTCCATCGGCGTGGCCGCGTCGCGCGCCACAAGCAGGCAGCGCACGATGATCGCCAGCAGCAGCACGATGATGAGCACGCAGCCGATAAAGCCCAGCTCCTCCCCGCAGACGGCAAAAATAAAGTCCGTCTGCCGCTCAGGCAGGCTCCAGATCTGGCTGGACTGCGTCTGCGCACCGTGGAACAGCCCCTGTCCCGTCAGCTGGCCAGAGCCGAGCGTGAGCATGCTGCGCGTCTGCTGAAAGCCCTTGCCCTGCACGTCATAGCTGTGGTCGAGCACAACGAGAAAGCGGTCCTTCATATAGCCCGGGATCAGGTTCAGCTCCCACACCGCAAGAAACGCCGCCGCGCCGCCGCCGATGCCCAGCACCAGCCAGCGCGCCGCCATGCCGGCGGCAAAGACCATGCAGATGAAGATAAAAAGATACACCAGCGCGCTGCCTGCGTCGCCGGAGATCACTACGATCACGCCGACCATGAAGAGCATATGCGCCGTCGGCTGAACCACATTTTCAAAGCGTCTGAGGTCGCGGTTTTCCCGCAGCAGAGCGAGCTGATAGGCCAGCAGGACGATGAAGAACACCTTCACAACCTCCGCGGGCTGCACCGTGACGGGAAAGTTTTTCAAAAAAGCAACGCCCAGCCTCTCGCCGATGCCGTTCACACCCAGCCATGCGCGGTTTCCGTTGCGCGTAAGGCCCAGCGGCGTGAGCAGGAGCAGGATAAAGCCGACATTGAAGCCAAGAATCCATTTCCACTTTTTTGCCAGCTCGAAAATGTCCAGCGAGGAAAAGGCAAAATAAAGCACAAATCCGATGAGCAGGCCGAGGCCCTGAACGGCGACATACTTGAATGTGCCGCGAAAGTGCGTCGCGCTGGCAATGAGCACCATGCCATAGAGTGTCGAAGCCGTGCACAGCGCCAGCAGCACCAGATCGGACTGGCGCGTGAGATCATGCAGAAATTCTCTTGTACGTCCCATTCTCCGCCTCCTTCCATGCGTGTCTTTTCGTCGTTTCGTAGTATACCACGCTTTCAAAGCCATGTAAACCGCGCTTTTTCTACATTTACACTCTGTTCACGAAAAAGCGATTGCGCATTGCGGTTCGATGTGTTATACTGCACCTTTAGAATGGGACGGAAAGGGGGATTTTGCCGTGGAATATCTCTCGCACAGCGAGCAGGAGACCGAGCAGCTCGGTGAGCGCGTCGCAAAAAAGCTGCCGCGCGGCACGGTCATCGCATACAGCGGCGAGCTCGGCATGGGAAAAACCGCTTTCACCCGCGGGCTTGCGCGCGGGCTCGGCTGCCGCGGCCGGGTGACGAGCCCCACCTTCACCATCGTCAACGAATATGAAGGTGATATTCCCCTCTTTCACTTCGATCTCTACCGTCTCGGCTCGTCGGACGAGCTGTTCGACATCGGCTGGGAGGATTATCTCGCGCGCGGCGGCGTGTGCGCCGTCGAGTGGAGCGAGCGGGCGGAGGACGCGTTCGACGAGTCCACGGTGCGCATCGACTTCCGGCGCGACGCGCAGCACGACGGCTGGCGCACCATTACGGTCACGGGGGTGGACGGCTTATGAAAATTCTTGCGCTGGAGACCTCGGCGAAGTCCGTTTCGGCCGCGGTGGTCGAGCAGGGCGCGCCGCTGGCCTATGCCTACCAGTGCACCGGCCTGACCCACTCGCGCACGCTCATGCCAATGGTGGACGCAATGTTCAAAAACGCGGAGCTGTCGCTTGCGGACATTGACGCAATTGCGGCCGCCGCCGGCCCCGGCTCGTTCACCGGCCTGCGTATCGGCATTGCCGCGGTCAAGGGTCTTGCGTGGGCGGCGGGCAAGCCCTGCATCGGCGTTTCCACGCTCGAAGCCATGGCGCAGAATCTTGCGCATATGAACGGTCTGATCGTCTGCGCGATGGACGCGCGGCGCAGTCAGGTCTACAACGCACTCTTTGAAGCAAAGGACGGTTCGCTCACGCGCCTCACGCCCGACCGTGCCATCGCAGTCGCGGAGCTGGCGGAGGAGCTGCGGGGCGAAACACGCCGCCTTCTGGTACTCGGTGACGGCGGAAGGCTCTGCCATGACGGGCTCGCGCAGCTTGGCGTAGAGAGCACGCTGGCCCCCGCGCAGCTTCTCTATCAGAACGCGGTCGGCGTCGGTCTCGCCGCGGAGCACGGCCATATGGTCAGCGCGCAGGAGCTCGCACCGGTGTATCTGCGCATTTCACAGGCGGAGCGGGAGCGCAATGCCCGCTTACAGCAGGAAGCAATTCACAAATAAATATATATTTTATCGGAGGATGAAGCAATGGAAACGAAATTCGGCAAGAACGTACACATCATGGACCACCCCCTCGTGGCTCACAAGCTGACGATCATGCGCGACAAGAACACCAGCGTCAAGGACTTCCGCGAGCTGGTCAGCGAGATCGGCATGCTCATCACCTATGAGGCAACGCGCGATCTGCCCCTGACCACCAAGCACATCGAAACGCCCATCTGCGAGATGGACGCCCCCACGCTTGCCGGCCGCAAATTCGTCGTCGTTCCCATCCTCCGTGCCGGTCTCGGCCTTGTCGACGGCGTTCTGCGCATGGTCCCCGCCGCGCGCGTCGGCCACATCGGCATGTACCGCGACGAGGATACGCTTGAGCCGCATCCCTACTTCTGCAAGATGCCCAAGGATGTCGCCGACCGCGACGTGCTGATCGTCGATCCCATGCTTGCCACCGGCGGCAGCGCCGCTGAGGCCATCGGCGAGATGAAAAAGCGCGGCTGCAAGCACATCAAGCTGATGGTGCTCGTCGCCGCACCCGAGGGCATCCAGCACCTCCAGGAGCTCTATCCCGACGTTGAGATCTATGCCGGCGCGCTCGACAAGTGCCTCAACGAAAAGGGCTACATCGTCCCGGGTCTGGGCGACGCGGGCGACCGCATCTTCGGCACGAAGTAAGCCGTTCTCCCACGGCGCATCCCCCCACTATTTTACACAGCAATCGAAAGGAAACAGTCAACCATGAGTGCATCGAGAGAAAAGAAAAACCGTCAGACGCTCAGCGAGAGCGGCTACGTCGACCCCCGCAAGGCCCACGAGGCCGAGGGAAAGGCAAAGGATCGCCGCCAGACACGCATCTACACCCTGATAATCGCCGCGTTCCTGCTCATCGGCGTCGGATTATTCGCATCCAACCGTATTCAGGCCATCAAGGCGAACGCCGAACGCGCCGCCATCGGTCAGACCGCTGCCGTGCGCATCGGCGGCAAGGAATACAGCGTCAATGAGGTCGCCTATTATTACAGCAGCGTCTATAACACCATCGCCTCCTCCGCCTCCTCCTTCGGCTACGATACCTCCTCCGATCCGCGTGACCAGCAGTTCACCGATGACCGCACCTGGTTCGATTACTTCATCGACGTTGCACTCCAGAGCATGACGCAGAGCGTCACGCTGGCTGATAAGGCCGAGGCCGAAGGTTTTGACGCCTCGACGGAGGCCGACAACGCCGTGGAGAGCGGTCTTGCCTCCGTTGATACCTACGCCTCCTACTATGGCACAACGCGCGCGAAGTATCTTCAGGCCGCGTTCGGCGAGTATATGACGGAAGATGTGTTCAAGCAGTGCGTCCGCCGCGACGCCATTGCCAGCGCCTATCAGCAGAGCTATGCCGACAGCCTGACCTACACCGACACGGATCTTCAGGCCGCCTATGATGCCAATCCCAGCGCCTACCAGAGCGCCGACATCGAGTACGTTCTCTTCAACACCACGCTTGACAGCGACGCCACGGATGAGGATAAAGCCGCGGCGCAGGCTGAAAACAAGACCAAAGCCGAAAGTCTGCTTGCACGCTACGCTCAGGGCGAGAACTTTGAGGCGCTTGCCGAGGAGCTTGACGGCAGCTACACGCATCTATCCAACGCCTCCTCCACCTCCTCCGACCTGCTCCAGTGGGCCTTTGATGACGCACGCGTGAGCGGCGACACCGCCACGATCGTCTACAACCAGACCGGTTGCTACGCCGCCCTCTTCCACGACCGTACCCGCAACGACTATTACCCCGTCTCTGTGCGCCACATTCTTGTCTCCGATGAGGATAAGGCCAACGAGCTGCTGACGGAGTATCTCGGCGGCGAGCAGACCGAGGACGCCTTTGCCGCTCTGGCACAGACCAACTCCACAGACTCCAGCGCCTCCAACGGCGGCCTGTACGAGAACATCTACAAGGGCCAGATGGTCGCCGCCTTCGAGGACTGGTGCTTCGATCCCGCCCGCCAGCCGGGCGACACCGGCATCGTTCAGACCAGCTATGGCTACCACGTGATGTACTTCGTCGGCACCGGCGACGAGCCCTACTGGAAGGTCAAGGCCGCCTCCGACCTCAAGTCCTCCGACACGCAGAGCTGGCTGACCGAGCAGCTTGACGGTGTGGACTCCGAGCAGCTCGACGGCATGCAGTACGTCGGCTGATCCCACGCAATACGGCAGAGACCGGCGGCACGCCGGTCTCTGCTTTGTTTCAAGGAGCAAACTATGGAAAACCAGTTTTTACGCACGGAAATGATCCTCGGCGAGGCCGGGATGGCCGCGCTGCACCGCAGCCATGTCGCCGTGTTCGGGCTCGGCGGCGTGGGCAGCTACGCGGTCGAGGCACTCGTCCGCTCCGGCGTGGGCGAGCTGACGCTCATCGACGACGACACGGTGGCGCTGACCAATCTCAACCGCCAGCTTGAGGCGCTGCACTCCACGCTCGGCCGCAGCAAGGCGGAGGCAGTGGCTGCACGCTGCTGCGACATCAATCCGCATATCATCGTCCACCCCATCGTCGGCCGCTATGAGGTCGCGAACCGCGAACGTTTTTTCGACGCAAGGTACGATTACATTCTCGACTGCATCGACCTTGTCTCCTGCAAGCTTGACCTTATTGTGACCGCGCTCTCGCGCGGCATTCCCATTCTCTCCGCGCTCGGCACGGGCAATAAGCTTGATCCCTCGCAGCTGCGGATCGCGGACATCTCCAAGACGAGCGGCTGTCCGCTCGCGCGCGTAATGCGCCGGGAGCTGCGCGCACGTGGTATCCTGCACACGCGTGTGCTTTTCTCACCCGAGCTGCCCGCCGCGAGCGAGCAGAAGGAAACGCCCCCGCCGGGCCGGCGCAGTATTCCGGCAAGCCTTACGTGGGTTCCCGGCTGCGCGGGCCTGATGATGGGCGGCGAGGCCGTGATGGCGCTCGCCGGGTACGGAAAGGAGCAGGAAACATGCTGACCGGCAGCATCGTCAACGGCCTTGCCATCGCGGCAGGCTGCCTGCTTGGCGTGCTGTTCGGCAGGCTCATCCCAGAGCATCTCGGTACGGCCATCGAAAAGGGGCTCTCCCTGTGCGTGCTCTACATCGGCGTGAGTGGGATGCTCGCGGGTGAAAATACGCTCGCTGCAATCCTTTCCATGGCCCTCGGCGCCGTTGTAGGCGAGCTTATCGACCTCGACCGCCGCGTCCATACGCTTGGAAGCTGGCTGGAGCGGCACTTTGCGCGCAAGAGCGCGCAAGGCTCGATCGCGGTCGGCTTTGTCAACGGCACGCTGCTCTTCTGCGTGGGCGCCATGGCCATTATGGGCGCTCTGGATTCCGGCCTGACCGGCGACCATTCCACGCTCTACGCCAAGGCCGTCATCGATGGCATCATCTCCATCGTCTATGGCTCGACCATGGGCATCGGCGTGGCGCTCTCCGGCGCCGCGGTATTTCTCTATCAGGGCGCTATCGCGCTCGGCGCGTCGTTCCTCGCGCCGCTTTTAAGCGACGCGGTCATCGCGGAAATGAAGTGCGTCGGCTCCATTCTGATCGTGGGCCTGAGCTTCAACATGCTCGGCATCACCAAGCTCAAGGTCATGAACTATGTTCCTGCCGTTTTCTTTCCCATTCTGCTCTGCCGTTTTCTGTGATAAGAAAGGCCGCCTGCTGAACGCAGGCGGCCTTTCTTATTTCTTCTTTTCGATCGCGCGCAGAATAAACGCGCCCATCGTCGCAGCGGCAAAGATCGCGCCGACATTCGGCCAGTTCATCGGCACGCCGATGAACACGTCGCCCAGATAGCCGGCGGCGATCGTCGCCAGAACAGCCAGAGCTGTCATGCATCCGCCTCCTTTTCCTCTGCTTTCCGCTTCCGCCAGCCGCGCCAAAGTCCAACCGTGCAGACGGCAAGCGCGACCATGACCAGATCCTGAAGCGAGTCGACTATATTATTCAGCGCAAGCAGCTTTGAATAGCCCGTCAGATTGCGCTGCTGTATCATGTACAGGAGCCATTGAAGCATCGCCCAGCGTCCGCCGATGTGAACAAGCCAGCCAAGGGCAAGCAGCACGATATTCTTCCGCTTCCAGCGGATCGTCAGCGTGCGGTAGGAATAGAGCGTCCAGGCAACCATTGCAAAGAGGAAAATCGCAATGACCCAGCAGATGGCAAGTCTCATGTAATTATCCCGCGCCGTCCATGAAAGGGTGTGGAAAATTCCGCCCCAGACAAGCCCTGTTGCAAAGCGCAGGTAAAGCGCAAAGCAGCCGTACAGCGCCCATGCGCACCAAAGGCCCGTCCGCCGCCTGACCGTCAGGCAGATCGTCCCGCACACAAACAGCGGCAGTGCCAGAAGAAAGCCCGCGAGCGTTCCCTCGAAGATCGCAATGAGTATCCCGATCAGCGCGCCGAAGCACAGCAGGATTGTGCCGACAATCTTCCGCGTGCTTCGCTGCGTGTCGGTCGCCGCCGCGGGCCGTGCGGAAGACGCGTCCGTCTCCGTATCCTCTGCATACGGGATACGCTCTGTCTCCGACGGCACCTCTCCCTTCACCAGCTCGTCGAGCGATACGCCGAAAAGCTCCGCAAGCCGCAAAAGCTTATCCAGCTCCGGGATGCTGGCATCCGTCTCCCACTTGCTCACGGATTGACGGCTGACCTCCAGCGCATCGGCAAGATCACCCTGCGAGAAGTTCTTCTGTGCGCGCAGCCGCGCGATATTCTGTCCAAGCGTCATAGGCTGTCTCCTTTTTGTTGTTGGCCCCAGTATAGCGGAAAAGCGCCGGGCTGTCCACCAAGCAGGCTTGAAAAAGTGTCAACTGTCAGTTGCACCCCGCAAAAAAGGGAGAACGCCGCGGCGTTCTCCCTTTCTCTCCTGTTTTCCGCGCTGCTTACTTGGCGGGGACGGTCAGGATCTGGCCGATGTAAATGACATAGGGATCGGCAATCTTGTTGGCCTCAGCCAGCTTCGTGTAGAGCGCGCCGGTGCCGTAGAGCTTGTAGGCGATGTTCCACAGGCAGTCGCCCGCAACGACCACATAGGTCTCGCCGGCGGCGGGAGTGGAGGGCTGCTCAGGCTGCGGCTCGGGCTGGGCAGGCTGCTCAGGCTCAGTGGGAACGGCCTCCTCAACCGGAGCAGTCTTGACGGTGATGCGGCCCTGCGGGGCGGCATACTGCTCGCCGATCACGCCACCGAGCTGCGTGGTGATATAATCCATCACAACCTGATCGAGCGGCACGCCCGTGTTCATCACGTCGGCCACGGAGAAGGCATAGTAGGTGTCGCCGCCGGCGGCAGTGAAGTCGTTGGTCACGACCGCGTACTTTGCAGCGGGATCAAACGCCTTGCCGTTGATGCTCTCGATGGTCACGCGGTTGATGCTCTTGGGCGCGTGATAGGTCGAACCGGGATAGAGGTCGCCCGCGTCATACGCCTTGGTGGTATCCACAGTGAACTGGATGCCGGCCACCTGCGGGAAGCCGCCGACCGCGTCGGGCGTGCAGTAGGTGGAAGCCTCCAGCGCCTCCAGCAGCTCCGCACCGGTGACATAGATCACCGCGACAGTGTTGCCGAACGGAAGCACGGTGTTGACGTCCTTCTTGGTGATGTCGCCGATCGAAATGGCCGCACGGATGCCGCCGCCGTTCGTCAGCGCAACAGTGTGGTCGGCGTCCACATTCAGACCGCCGTCCTTGGTGGCGTACCAGAGGATCGCGTCGGTGATGAGGTCGCCGTTGTTCGTCTCGCCGTCACGGTTGCCGTTGGGGGCCTTCGCACCGTTGAGCTCCACAAGGCTCTTGGCAAAGGGCGTGCCGTAGTCGTCCTCGATCTGCTTGGCGATCTCCGCGGCTCTCGCGGCCACGGTCTCGTCGGGCGTCGTGGTCAGCTCGTCGTAGGGCAGGTTCATCGCCACAGCGGCGCCGTCCTTGATGACCACGCAGCCGATGCTGGCAAGCTTCGTGCCGGTGGAGGTCAGAAGCGTGTCGCCGACCAGACCGGTCTGGTTGGTCATGGCGAGAATATCCTCCAGCGTGGAGTGGGAGTGCGCGTCAATGAACACATCGATGCCCTTCACCTTCTCCAGCAAATCGATGGAACGGTTGCCGACAGACTCGTTGTCAATGCCGAGATGGCCGAGGCAGACGATCACGTCGCACTTGTCCGCACGCAGCGCATCCACCTGCGCCTGCGCAATGCGGAACATTTCCTCACCCGCAGCGAACGTCACGCCCTTGATCTTGGCGGGATGCGCCTTGGTCGCCGTTTCCGGCGTCTCCAGGCCGAACACGCCGATCTTCGTGCCGTCGGGCGCGGTGAAGGTCACATGATCCTCAAAGGCGACAGAGCCATTGTAGAGGGTATTGGCGGAGAGGATGGGGAACTTAGCTTCCTTGGCAATCTTGACCAGATTTTCATACCCGTAGTCAAACTCGTGGTTGCCGAGCGCCGCCGCGTCGTAACCGGCCAGATTCATCAGCTCGACGGCCGTCGCACCCTCTGACAGACTCACGGTCGGGTCGCCCTGAATGTAGTCGCCCGCGTCAAAAAGGAGCACATAAGCGCCCATCTTTTCGTAGGTCTGCTTCAAAGCGGCCACCTGCGCGTAACGGTCGGTCTGGCCGTGCACGTCGTTGGTGTGCAGAATGATGATGCTGCCCGCGAGGTCTTCCTCTGCCGCAGCAGGAGCTGCCGTGACCTCGGCCTCTTCCGCCTGAACCGTTACAGCCAGAGAAAAGACCATTGCCAGCGTCAGCAGCAGGGACAAAAACTTGCGCATCGCTTTTTTCCTCCTGAAATTTTTTGCCGGAGCTATTGTCCGTATATGACGCACAGCTTCGGCAGGATATGTTCATTTTATCTTCTTTCTTCTCTTTTCACAAGCCGCATTTTCTCGCCAAAATTACAGATTTTCGATCTTTGTTCTTGTCGCTTTTGCCGATTTCACATTTTCAGTGGAAATCGGCAAAAAATCGTGCTATTGTAATTATGTGTTGATATTTTCAAATAAAGGAGCGGAGTCAACCATGAAAAAACTGCTCAGAGGCGGCTTCATCGTCACGCCCCGCGGCTCCCGCCGCGCGGATGTGCTCATCAGCGGCGAGAAGATTGCGCGGACCGGCCACATTCCCGCTGAAGAGGCGCGCGGCGCCGAGACGGTGGATGTTTCCGGCTGCTACCTCTTCCCCGGCTTCATCGACGCGCACACGCATTTCGATCTGGACGTGTGCAACACGACGACCGCCGACGATTTCGAGTCCGGCACGCGCAGCGCCATCCGCGGCGGCACGACGACTATCGTCGACTTTGCCTGCCCGAACAAGGGCGAGACACTCGCCCACGGCCTTGCCCTCTGGCATGAAAAGGCGGATGGCCGCTGCTACTGCGACTACGGCTTCCACATGACCATCGACGACTGGAACGAACACATCGAAGCCGAGCTGGACGACATGTTTGCCGCCGGCATCACCTCGTTTAAGATGTACCTCACCTATCCGGCCATGATGATCGGCGACGGCGCAGTCTACCGCGCACTCAAGGCGCTGAAAAAGCGCGGCGGCATCGCGGGCGTGCACTGCGAGAATGCGGGCGTGATCGACGCGCGCATCACCGAGCTGAAGATCAACGGCCGCGGCGGCGATGTGTCGAGCCATCCCGAGTCCCGTCCCGATTTTCTGGAAGCGGAGGCGGTCGCGCGCCTGCTGCGCATTGCCGAGGCCGCGAATGCACCGGTCGTGATCGTCCACACTACCAATGCAGAGTCCCTCAAGGAGATCGCCGCCGCCCGCGCGCGCGGCCAGAAGGTCTACGTCGAGACCTGCCCGCAGTATCTTGCGCTTGACGACGGCGTTTATTACCACCCCAACTGGTCGATGGCCGCGCGCTATGTCTGCGCGCCACCGATCCGCAGTCAGGAAAATCAGGACGCGCTCTGGCGCGCGCTGCGCCGCGGCGAGGTGCAGACCATCTCGACCGATCACTGCTCGTTCACACTGGATCAGAAGGACATGGGCCGCGAGGACTTTACGAAGATTCCCGGCGGCCTGCCCGGCGTGGAAACACGCGGCGAGGTCGTCTACACCTGCGGCGTCGCCGCAAGGAAGCTCTCGCTCGGCACCATGTGCCGCACCCTGTGCGAAAACCCCGCGAAGCTCTACGGCCTTTATCCCCGCAAGGGCGTGATCGCCGCCGGCTCCGACGCCGACATCGTGGTCTATGACCCGCGCGCGAGCCATATCCTGCGCGCGGAGGACATGGTCTCCAAGGCCGGCTACACGCCCTATGAGGGCATGCGCACCGACGGCGGCATCACGCAGGTCTATCTGCGCGGCACGCGGATGGTCGAGGATGGCAAGGTCGTCGGCGGTCAGGAGGGGCAGTACCTCAGACGCGGCCTGTGCTCACTTTAAGGATAGAAACGAGGAAACGCTTCCATGAATTTTCAAACCATTCTGCTCTCGCAGTACCCCGCGCTGTTTCTTCTCGCCCTGCTCTTTCTGATCGCGCATCTGCGCGTGCGCAAGTCCTCCGCCGTCAAATCCGTTTTGTGGGTGCTGCTCTTCGGTGCGGCGCTGGCGGCAGGCGTTGTATGCTGCTTTCTCGGCGTTCAGGCAGAGCTGTGGACGATCAAAACCCTTGTCAGACTCGGCTTTTGGAGCTGGTTCGGCGTTGTCCTGCTTGCGGTGATTCTTCTGCTGCATATCGTGCACGGCTTTGAAAAGCGCGCCGAGCGGCGCAGGCTTGCCAAAGCGATGGAACAGGCGGAGCGGCAGAAGGCGGAGGAGGTCTCCCGCGCCCGCGAGGAGGGAGCTGCCACCGAGCGCGAGCGCGCGGTGGCCGAAAGCGCCGCGCAGCAATCGGAAGCCGCCGATGGCGCTCGGCAGTCTGCGGATGACGCACAGCCCGCACAGGATGGGCCAACCTCCGCAGTTTGACCGATAAAATCAAAAAGCCGGCCAAAGGCCGGCTTTTTTCTTATTTTCTGCCGCTGCGCCGCTCGCCATCCAGCCAGCGCCGCAGCGGATCAAGCTCGTTTTTCTGCACGTCGCTCGCCACATTCCTTGCGTAGGCATGCACCAGCACCCGCAGCGAGCCCGAAAGCGCCTGGCGCGTCTGGCGGTCCAGATTGGAGTAGGTCTTGAGCATAGCCGCCGCACTTTTGAGCTTATCGCCGTTGAGGTCGGTCAGCGTCCTCGCGCCGGTGGCCGTGAGCACGGTGTAGAGCGCGTCGGCAAAGGCCTCGCGCTGCTTTGGGCCAAGTGCATTTTCCCACGATTCCAGCGTCTCGTCAAATACCTTTCCCTCGCGCGAAAAACCGTCGAGGTGAACGAAGCGGTCACGCTCGACCTGCCAGGAAAATCCGTCGTGCTGCATCACGCCCTCCGCGTCGGACTGCACGACCTGCACGTTCTGCTCGTGTTCAAGTATCTGACCGACGACGCTCGACTGCGGCACAACGGTCAGGATGCTTCCTGCAATGCGTCGGTGCTCCGGCAGGGCGGAGAGATCCTGCAAAAAGCCGGGGCCGTCGTTGTTGTAGACCTGCACGATGCGGTCCTGCACGGCGGCGGGCGTATGCACTGCGGCATAGACGGCGAGATTTCCGCCCTTGGAGTGCCCTCCGATGCGCAGCGGCGCATCGGGATACTGCCGCGCCATGCGACCGAGGTATTCCAGCGCCCGCGTCTGCGAGGGGATAACCGCCATATAGCCGAGGTTCAGATCCTCCTTCCAGCCCACAAGCGTATCGTCCGTCCCCCGGTAGGCAATGTAAATGCCGCCGTCGCCAAGCTCGACCGTCAGGGCCGCGAACTGCTGCTCACGCTTCGTGTCCGTACTGTCACAGTAACCGTTGAGCAGCATGCCGCCAAAGCGTTCGGAGTGCGCCATGCGGCACATCAGGTCCGGAATACTGCCCGGAACGAGCACGCCCATATCAACCTCCGTACCGCCGTGGCGGGCAAAGTAGGCGTCCGCTGCGCGGCTGAGCAGCACGCCGCTTCCCAGCTCCGGCGGCGGCACGATGCCCTCAAAGTCGATAAAGCTCAGCTCTGCAAGAATCAAGCCGTCCACCTCGTTGAACGGCGAGACGGTAAGTGGCAGATCGCCGCGCCAGTCCAGATAATCCATGATATTCGCCATTGCTCCCTACTCCTTTCCCTCACCGCGCCATCCGCTGCGAAAGAGCCGCTGTGCGCGCCGCACAAGCGCGTCATGCCTATTGTCCAGCTTTTCCGAGGCCACCTCGTCGAACAGCCTCTGCTTTGCCGCGCCGACCGCACGGCCGGAAAAGCCGATGGCAAGCAGTTCCTCCCCGCCGATGGCAAGCTCGGCAGCCGAGCAGCAGGCGTGCTCCGCAAGCAGCTCGTCATAAATTGCCAATGCCTCACGCCACGGCCGCTGCGCCCGCTCCAGCCCCTCCTGGGCCTTAGCCGCATTGTCAGCCAGCTTTGTGTACAGAAGATTCCGAAACACCTCACGCCCATAGCGCGCCATCAGGCGGTGCACCGCCGCACGCTCGGGCGGAAACATCTCGTCGAAGCACGCGAGCTGCATCCGGATGTCCCGCGAAAGCGCGCGCTCAAAGTGCAGCCGCTCCATGATCCCCTCCGCCATCTTTGCGGAGATGGCAGTATGACCGTAAAAATGCCCCGCGCCGTCCGCATCCTGCGTAAAGCATGCAGGCTTGCCAAGATCGTGGAAGAGCATCGTCCAGCGCAGCACCGGTGCCGGCGGAACAGCACCGACCGCGCGCGCCGTGTGTCCCCATACATCGTAGCAGTGGTGCGCACTGCACTGGTCAAAGCCCACACAGGGCAAAAGCTCCGGCAGCACAACACCAAGAATGTCGGGATATGCCAGCAGCACCTCCGTCACGTTTCCGCCGCACAGCAGCTTCCCCAGCTCCGCGTATACACGCTCGTGCGCAATGGCACGCAGACCGTCTCTGTGCCCCCGCGCGGCGCACGCCGACGCAGCGTCAGCCGCAAAGCCCAGCGTGGACGAAAAGCGCAGCAGCCGCAGGATGCGCAGCGCATCCTCGGTAAACCGCCGCTCCGGCGCACCGACACAGCGCAGGATGCCGGCGCGCAGATCCTCCTGTCCGCCGAAGGGGTCGATGAGCTCCCCATCGTCTGAAAGCGCGATGGCATTCACCGTAAAGTCGCGGCGCGAGAGATCCTCCCGAATGTCTTTGGTGAACGTCACGCTTTCGGGGTGCCGGCTGTCACGGTACACACCGTCACAGCGCTCCGTCGTGTGCTCAACCGCCCAGCCGCCGCGCACCAGCGTCACCGTGCCGTGCAGCAGTCCGGTCGGGTGCGCATCGGCACCGAAGAGCGCCATGACCTTTTCAGGCAGCGCATCGCTCGTCATGTCGTAATCCTCCGGCTCCACGCCGCGCAGCAGATCGCGCACACAGCCGCCGACAAGGTACGGCACATGTCCGCTTTCGCGCACAAGCGCCATGATCTCCCGCACCGGCTTCGGAACCCTCTCTATCATGCGCCTTTCACCCCCTGCTGACCGGTCGAAAACCGGCGCAAAAAATTTTTGTGCCGGCCTGAATTTAAGATTGTACTTTACAACGGTTCGTATTATACTATATCGTATGAAATTTTGCAATTCGCTTTCCGCCTCTCTGCTAGATATGGTCAGGGACGGCCGGAACACGTGATTTTTGGAGGAAAACACTATGGATATCAACGCTTATCTCGTCCCCGGCAGGCGCGCACACCTCGCCGGCATCGGCGGCGTTTCGATGAGCCCGCTCGCCGAGGTCCTGCACTCCATGGGGCTTGAGGTCCAGGGCAGCGATATGAATGATTCCCCCGCCGTCGAGCATCTGCGCTCGCTCGGTATTCCCGTTGCCATCGGCCATGCGGCGGACAATCTCGGCGAGGCTGACTTTGTCATCCGCACCGCCGCCATCCACGACGACAATCCGGAGATCTCCGGCGCGATCACGCGCGGCCTGCCGGTCTTTGAGCGTGCACAGGCCTGGGGCGCGATCATGCGCGGCTACCACAACGCGCTGTGCATTTCCGGCACACACGGCAAGACGACCACAACCAGCATGGCGACGCACATCTTCATGGCCGCGGATGCCGATCCGACTGTGATGATCGGCGGCACACTGCCGCTGCTCCACTCCGGCTACCGCGTCGGCCACGGCGACACCATCATCGCCGAGAGCTGCGAATACTGCAACTC
>CAKTOJ010000006.1 GCA_934589665.1 uncultured Oscillospiraceae bacterium
AGCGACCTTGACGAAGCCAACTGCACCATCTCCGTCAGTAAGCAGGCCAGCTGGGACACAGAGGGAAACCTCATTCTGAGCCAACCCAAAACCGGGAATTCCATCCGAGAGGTGTCCATTCCGCAGGATGCCGTGGAGCTATTGAAGCAGGAGCACGCCAAGCACCCGGACAATCCGTGGATGTTCCCGTCCAGCAGAACAGGAGAAATGTACCACCCAGACTCGGTGGTAAACCTTCATAAGAAAATCCTCAAGGACGCGGGACTGGAGCATATCCGCTTTCATGATCTCCGACATACCTTCGCAACGCTGGCACTGCAAAATGGCGTGGACGTCAAAACCGTCAGCAGTATGCTCGGCCACTATGATGCCGGATTCACACTCCGCACCTACACCCACGCCACTCGGCAGATGCAGCAAAAGGCCGCGGAGAAAATGGGCAGTTTCATGGCACAAGTGATGTGAGCAGAAAAAGAACATAAGAAATATCGGAGAGGGGGCAAAGCCTCCTCTCCGATACTCTTTAAACCTATCCGCACATTTCCGCGTGTGGGTCACGGTGTGGGTCAGCAATTGACCCACATTTTGACCCACACCATTTTCAGCGTTTTTGCAACAAAAAAGCATCGAAAACCGAAGTTTTCGATGCTTTTTGGAGCTGGTGGGGTGACTCGAACACCTGACCTGCTGATTACGAATCAGCTGCTCTACCGACTGAGCTACACCAGCTTATGAAATTGTAGGGGCGGTAGGTCTGATTCTTACGAATCAGCTGCTCTACCGACTGAGCTATGCCAGCATATTTCATGATAGGATCGGCAGAAATAACTCCACCGACGCAATCGCACCGCACTGTCCTACTATCTCAAAGACGTATGGTATTTTAGCATACTTTTGCTGATGCGTCAATACGCAAGTTGCGTATTTTCTGTTTTTCTTTTCAGAAACTGCCATAGCCCCTCCGGCACACTCCGCCAAACGACAGCCGGGGCTTTTCATGAATAATACGCTCCGTATTTTTCTTTTTCAACTTGCACATGGTGCCGCACTCTGCATGGAAAAGCGTGTACTTTCTTTCTCTGCCGCCGCCATCTGCTGCTTCTGTCTGGCACAAAATTCTGTCAAATTCTCCCCTCTTCACGTATTTTTTGAACCATCTCATGATGAGTTCATCTTTAGAAGGTGTCCTTATGGTTTTACATAACATTTTTAATAACTAGTCTCTACAATGAGTTATCCACAGTTTCCACAGACTTGTCCACAGTTTTGCACATCCAATTTTCTTCGTTGTTTCAGCTATTTTTCTTTTATCCACCATGCTGTTAAAAAATGTATCATCTCCGCTAAGTACATAACTCAATTGACATAACGCATTTTATTTCTTTCTTTTTCGACGGTCTCCCCATTTTTGTTTCCATAATATCGAAAAAATGCAGGATTTCCATTCTGTCCTTCAAAAAGGAAAGCCGCAGCCCTTGACAGGCTGCGGCGATATCCATTTTTTACGCTCGATTTATGCGTTTTTTCTGTATGCGGCTACCGCGTCGTCGATATCGCGCGTCGCGTAGGCGTTGAGCGAAAGCTCCGCGCGGACGCCAGCCATATACTCATAGTAGCCCTGCGCCCCGATCATGGCCCCGTTGTCCCCGCAGAGCTTCAGAGGCGGCAGATACAGCTTCACACCATCGCGCTCACACGCCGCCGTCAGATCGGCGCGGATGATAGAGTTTGCCGCCACACCGCCGGCTGCGACCATGACCTTCCGCCCGCACTCTCGCGCAGCAAGCATGGCGCGCGGTACCAGCTCGTCCGACACGGCGCGGGTAAAGTCCCGCGCAAGAGCCGCACGGTCAAGCGCCTCCCCCTTCTGCTCCGCATTGTGGGCCAGGTTGACCACAGCCGTTTTCAATCCGGAAAAACTCATATCGAGCGGCGAGCCCTCGATGCTCGCGCGCGGCAGCTCGTAAACGCCGCCCGCGCTCTGCTGCGCCAGCTCGTCCATCGGACGTCCGCCGGGGTAAGGCATCCCCAGCACGCGCGCAGCCTTATCGAAGCACTCCCCCGCCGCGTCGTCACGCGTCGCGCCGACAAGCTTGAAGTCCGTGTAGTCCCGCACATCGACAAGCAGCGTGTTGCCGCCGGACATGCACAGCGCCAGAAACGGCGGCTCCAGCTCCGGGAAGGCAAGATAGTTCGCCGCGATATGCCCGCGGATATGGTGCACCGGAATGAGCGGCACGCCGAGCGCGTAGGCCGCGGACTTGGCAAAGCTCAGCCCCACCAGCACCGCACCGATCAGCCCCGGCGCGTAGGTGACAGCCACCGCGTCAATGTCGCGCTTCGTTACGCCAGCGTCCGCCATCGCCTTGTCCGCCAGTGCCGCAATGGCCTCAACATGCTTGCGCGAGGCAATCTCCGGCACCACGCCGCCGTAGAGCGCGTGCATATCCGCCTGCGACGCAATCGCATCGGAGAGCACGTTTCTTCCGTCCTCGACGACCGCGACGGCGGTCTCGTCGCAGGAGGATTCAAATGCCAGTATCTTCATGATCGGTTTCCTCCCCGCCAAACTCTCTTGTCATGATAACGGCATCCTCTTTCGGATGCTCGTAGTAATTCTTTCTGCGTCCCACGCCGCGGTAGCCGTGACGGCCATAGAGCGCGATGGCAGCGTAGTTGCTCTCGCGCACCTCAAGCGTCAGGAACGACAGGCGGTTTCCTTCGGCGAAGCGCTCGAATACATCGAGCAGCTTTCCCGCGATCCCGCGGCGGCGGCAGTCAGGCCGCACGGCGACATTTGTGATGTATCCCTCGTCAAGCACAACCTGCAATCCCGCATAGCCGACCACGCGTTCGTTTTCATCCAGCGCCACAAGGAAGGCCGAGAGCGCGTTGTCCAACTCCTCGGCGAGCATATTGCGCGACCACGGCACAGTAAAGCAGGTGCGCTCCAGCTCTGCCACCGCGTCAAGATGCTCGTTCGTCATTGGTACGATGCGTACCGGCATTGTCTTTCCACTCATTTACTTTGCCTCCAGCCAGTTTTTGCCCCAGTGGGCCTCCGCAATCAGCGGCACGGACAGCCGCATCACACCCTCCATCTCCTCCGTCAGGAGCCGCGCGGTCTGCTCCGCCATCGCCTCGGGACACTCGACGATCAACTCGTCGTGCACCTGCAAAAGAAGCCTTGCCTCCGGCGCCTCGCGCCGCAGACGGTCAAATACGCGCACCATGGCAAGCTTCATCACGTCCGCCGCCGTGCCCTGAATGGGCATGTTGAGCGCCACGCGCTCCCCGAACGAACGGGTGGCGAAATTACTTGCCGTCAGCTCCGGCAGATCGCGGCGGCGGTGCATAAGTGTTTCGACATAGCCCTGCTCCTTCGCCTTCTCCACGATCTCGGTCATATAGCGCCGGATGCCGGAAAAGCGCTCGAGATAGTTTTGAATATATTCCTTCGCCTCATAGACGCTCACGCCGATGTCCTGCGCGAGTGAAAAGGCCGAGATGCCGTACACGATGCCGAAGTTGACGGCCTTGGCGTGCGAGCGCATCTGCTTTGTGACCGCCTCCGCCGGCACGCCGAACACCTGCGAGGCCGTGACGGTATGGATGTCCTCCCCCGCGCGGAACGCGCCGATCATCGTCTCATCCTGCGCAATGTGCGCAAGCAGGCGCAGCTCGATCTGGCTGTAGTCCGCGTCCACCAGAACATTCCCGCGCTCCGGCACGAACATCCGCCGCAGCTCGCTGCCAAGCGGCGTGCGCGTGGGAATATTCTGCAGATTCGGCTCTGTGGATGACAGCCGTCCCGTGGCGGTCACGGTCATCTGGAAGCTCGTGTGCACGCGGCCGTCCGGACCGATGACCTTCAGCAGTCCGTCGCAGTAGGTTGATTTAAGCTTGGCATACTGCCGGTATTCAAGCACATCGGCAACGATCTGATGCTCGCGCAGCTTCTCCAGCACATCCGCGTTCGTCGACCAGCCGGTCTTGGTCTTTTTGCCGTGCGGCAGGCCGAGACGACCGAAGAGCACCTCGCCGAGCTGCTTGGGGGAATTGATGTTGAACGGCCCGCCGGCCTCCGCATAAATATGCTCCTCCAGCGTCCCGATCGCAGCGTCCATTGTCGCGCCGAACTCCGTGAGCGCCCTGGCGTCCACGCGCACACCGGAGCGCTCCATCTCCGCAAGCACGCGGCAGAGCGGAAGCTCGACCTCGTAGTACAGCTCGTGGAGCTGCCGCTCCTCAATGCGCGGCGCAAGCGCACCGTACAGCGCAGCGACGGCGGAAGTGAGAATATGAAACTGCGTTTCGGCCTCTGTCCGGCTGCCAAGCATAGTGAACGCCTCCGGCTCGATCTGCGCGGGTGCGGAAAGCTGCTCATGGAAGTAGACGGCAAAGAGCGTAGGAAGGTCATACTTCCCCGCCGTTGCGTCAATCAGATAGGCCGCCAGCGCCGTGTCGAACACAAAGCCCTCGGCGGGAAGGCCGTTTTCCAGCAGCGTGCGTGTGAGATCCTTGACATTGTGGCTCACCTTCCGGATGCCGGAAGAAAAGATCTCGCGCAGCAGGGCGTTCCAATCGCCCTCGTAGCGGTCGAAGAAGAACTCCGCACTCTCTGTCTCTGCTTCACTCTGCTCCCATTCCGCGATCACGCCGGTAAGGTCAGGCAGCGCCAGCACGCTCACACACGCCGCGCGGCGCATCTGAGAGAGCATATCCTCCGCGTGTGCCGGGCTTGTCACGCACGTGACATGCGCTGTGTGCACCGGGCGCGCCGCCTCCGGCTCCTGCGCGGGCCTGAGCGCGTACTTTTCGATCAACTTCATAAACTCCAGCTTCATAAAAAGCGGATAGAGCGCATCCGATGGCTCTGCGCGCAGATTTTTCTCCGGCGCAAAGTCGAGCGGCGCGTCGGTGAGGATCGTCGCCAGATGATAGCTCTGCCGCGCGCTTTCCTCCCCCTCGGTCAGCTTTTTGATCACGCCCGGCTTCGCGTCGATATCCGGCAGAAGCCGGTAAATTTCGTCGATGCTGCGGTATTTCTGAATGAGCGCCATCGCGGTCTTTTCGCCGATGCCGGGAACGCCGGGAATATTGTCGCTCGCGTCGCCCATAAGGGCCTTGAGATCGATGATGTGGATGGGCTCGAAGCCGTAAGCCTCCTGAAAGCTCTCGGGCGTCATATCCTTTGTCGTCGTCTGGCCCATGCGGGTGGAGATGAGCTTGACCGTGGTGTGCGCCGTGACGAGCTGAAGCGAATCCTTGTCTCCCGTGGCGGCCACGCACTCCCAGCCCGCAGCCTCGCATCTGCGCGAGATGGTGCCGATGAGGTCGTCCGCCTCATAACCCGCAAGCTCATAGCGCGGAATGTTCATCGCATCGAGGACCTCTTTCATCACGGGCAGCTGCACCGCAAGCTCCTCGGGCATGCCCTTGCGCGTCGCCTTGTAGCCCTCGTATTCCAGATGGCGGAACGTCGGCTCTCGGCGGTCAAAGGTCACGCACAGCGCATCCGGCTTTTCCTCGTCCTCCAGCCGGGACATCATCATCAGAAAGCCGTAAACGGCATGCGTGTAGAGCCCCTCCTTCGTTGTCAGTGGGCGGATGCCGTAATAGGCGCGGTTTAAGATGGAGTTTCCGTCCAGCACCATCAGCTTCATGCTCATTTCCTCCTTGGCCGCATTTTCTTTCATAATATAGTATAGCTTACCCCGGCGCAAAACTCAACAAAAACCGTTGACAAGATGCGCAAACGTGATAAATTAGATTTGTTATATTTGCCCTGCGGAGGTATTTTCCATGTCCATGAATGTGCGCTATGCAACCATCCACGCCTCGTATTGGAGCGCGTATGGCGCGATCTGGGGCTTTCTTGCTCTGCTGCTTGCCTCCTTCGGCTTCACCAGCGCGCAGACCGGCGTGATCTCCTCGTGCGCGACGCTGCTGGCGGTCTTTCTCTCGCCGGCGCTCTCGTCCTTTCTTGACGCGCACCGCTCGATTGAAAATCGTCATGCGCTGCTCGTTCTGCTTGGCTCCGCCGCAGTGCTCTCGATGCTCGTCTGGCTTCTCGGCGGCCATAAGGGCGTACTCACCGGCGTGTGCTTCGTGCTCATCGGCACGCTCATTTCCACTGCGCCGCCGTTTCAGAACGCTATGGCCATTGATGCGAACCGCTGCGGCGTCCCGGTGGTCTACGGCTTCTGCCGCGGCGTCGGCTCCATTTCCTATGCGCTTGCCGTGCTCGTGCTCGGCGTACTGCTTGAGCGCTGCGCACCGCGCATGCTCCTGCCGGTCTTTTCCGCGCTGACCGCCTTCGGTCTGATCGCCACCGCGCGCTTCCGTCTGCCGCACGCGGACGGGGAAGCGCACACTGCGGAGAAAAGCCGTCCCACCCTTGCCATTATGCGGGAGGATCGCGCGTTCACGCTCACGCTTGCCGGCTGCATGTTCTTTTTCGCCGCGCACATGTTCTCCAACACCTATATGAACCTGATCGTCGGCCGCGTCGGCGGTACGGCGGCCGACATCGGGCGCTGTCTCGCCCTCGCCGCCGTGCTGGAGCTGCCCGCCATGACGCTCGTCTCCCGCCTGCACGGAAAGCTCTCCGCCGTCCTCCTCCTGCGCGTTGCCGCGGCGGGCGAGGTCGTCAAGTTCCTGCTCTATTTTTTCGCGCCCTCCATGGCTGTGATATACCTCGCCCAGCTCATGCAGTTTTTTCAGTTTGCGGTCTATCTGCCCGCCACGGTCTACTATGTGGCCGACACGCTTCCCGTGCGTGACCAGCTCAAGGGGCAGTCGCTCATTCACGTTGCGGGCAGCGGTCTCGGCGCAGCGCTGGGAAGCTTTCTCGGCGGCGTTTTGATCGACCGGAGCGGCATCCAGTCCGCCCTGCTCTTTTCCGTTTTGTGCACATTCGCTTCGCTCGCCGCGTTCTGCGTCTCCTCACGTGCGAAGCACTGAACAGGGCATTTCCGAAAGAAAAAGGGAAGCCGTCCGGTCGGACGGCTTCCCTTTTCTTATTTTTCCCCGCCCAGCTCGCTCCAGAGCGTGAAGCCGAGGATCATCGCGCCGCCGAGGCATTGCAGCGCCGTCATGGACTCGCCGAGGACCGTCACTGACAGGATCACAGCCACGAGCGGATCAATGTAGCTCAAAAGCGCGACCTCCTGTCCCGGCAGCGCCCGCATGGAGGAAAAATACATCCAATAGGTTACTCCCGTGTGGAAAAAGCCGACGATCAGCAGGCACACCCAGCCGCGCCCGTCCATCCCGCCGAGCGACACGCCGCCGGTCACGGCAACATATGGAATCAAGATCAAAATGGCCGCAAGGAATTGCAGCAGCGTCCGCTCCAGTCCCGCGACGCTGCGGATGAGCTTGTTGAGCACGATCACCGCGGCGTAAAAGGCCGCCGCGCCCAGGCCGAAGAGCACGCCGAGCACATCTGTTCCGCCGCCCTGAAGGCCGTCCACCCCGATGACCAGCACCAGTCCCAGCGTGGCAAATACAAAGCACACGCCCTGCCGCTTCGTCAGCCTTTCCCGAAAAAGGATCGGACAGGCCGCGGTCACAAGGACCGGCGCGAAGTAGTAGCTCAGCGTCGCTGCAGACACGGTCGTATGGCGGTAAGCTTCAAAAAGCAGTATCCAGTTCACGCCCATCGCCGCGCCAGAGAGAAGCAGCAGCGCAAGCTCGTGCCGCAGCGCGTGCCAATCGATCCGCCGGCCCGAGAACAGTAGGCAGCCGCCAAGCAGCGCGGCGGCCATAACGGCGCGGTAAAGCGCCAGCTCCGCGGACGGGAGCGGGATATTGCGGACAAAGGGAGCCAGCGTGCCGAATATGGTCACGGCGGCGATGAACTGCGCGCGGGCGCTTTTAAACTGCGGCATGAACGTGATTTTTCTCTCTTTCTTTCAAGTGTTATGGAAGGGATTATACGCGCACGCGGCCATATGTCAAGTCGGAATTTTGCGCCGCCGGTCAAATTTCGTTCCCGCCGCGCATAGAGTGAAGGGAAAGGGGAGATCACATGGAACGATCCATCGCCGTTCTTGGCGGCGATAAACGCATGGCCCTGCTCGCACGGCTGCTCTCCGCGGACGGATACCGCGTGCAGGTCTGGGGCCCCATCTTCGGCGAAGAAACGGAGGCCGCCTTCACGCAGGCCCTTGCGGCCGATACACTCATCCTGCCCGTGCCGCTCTCGCGCGGCGGTCTGCTCACCGGCACGGAGCTCACCTTGCACGAGCTCTTTTCCCGTCTCCGCGCCGGGCAGAAGCTCTATGCCGGCGGCGTGAAGAGCACCGACCGCGAAGCCGCCGCGTCATTCGGCCTGACACTGACGGATTATCTCACGTGCGAAGAGCTCGCCGTGCGCAACAGCGTACCGACGGCGGAGGGCGCGATCGAAGCGGCCATGGCCGCGACCGACGTAACGCTCTGCGGCACGCCGTGCCTGGTTCTCGGTTTCGGACGCATCGGAAAGCTGCTCGCCCACCGTCTGCGCGCCCTCGGCGCGGAGGTCATGGTCAGCGCGCGGCGCATGGACGATCTGGCGTGGATCGACGCGTTCGGCTACCGCGGCATACACGCCAACCGGCTTGCCGGGAAGCTCGGCGGACTTCGCGTGGTGTTCAACACCGTACCGCACCAGCTTCTCACGCAGGAACTGCTGGGCGAGCTGCCGCACGGCTGCGTGCTCATCGAGCTGGCCTCGCAGCCCGGATTTGACCGTGCGGCGGCGGAGGCTCTTGGGCTCACCTGCATCACACTGCCGGGTCTTCCCGGCAAGGCCGCACCCGAAACGGCGGCGCGCGCCATCAAGCTGACACTGGAAAAGCTATGGGAGGAAGAAGCATGAGAAAAGAACGCATCGGTTTTGCCCTCTGCGGCTCGTTCTGCAACCATCCGAAAATTCTAATGCTCTTCGAGGAGCTGGCGGAGAAGTTCGAGCTCGTCCCCATCCTCTCGGAAAATGCTGCACAGTATGATACGCGTTTTGGTCTATCGTCCGACCTGATCGCGCGCGTGGAGCATGCGGCAGGCCGTCCCGCCATCCGCACGATCGTGGAAGCCGAGCCGTTCGGCCCGCAGGATCTTGCCGACGTACTCGTCATTGCACCCTGCACCGGCAACACCCTTGCCAAGCTCGCCCACGGCATCACCGACGGCCCGGTGACGATGGCGGCAAAATCACATCTGCGCAACGGGAAGCCCGTCGTTATCGCGCTGGCAACCAACGACGGCCTGAGCGCGAGCGCGCCGAATCTCGCCGCGCTGCTCAACCGGAAGAACTATTACTTCGTTCCCTTCGGGCAGGACGATCCGCAGGGCAAACCAACCTCGCTCATTGCAGACTTCACGCAGCTCGTGCCGACCGTTGACGCGGCGCTGCGCGGCGAACAGCTCCAGCCGCTGCTGATAAAATAATATGGAATATGGAAAAGCGACCGTTCACGCGGCCGCTTTTCTTTACTGTATGAATCTCTTCACGCCTTCTTTTTCCCATCCACAGCGATGAAAAACAGCGAGCTGACAGCGAGCAGGAAGGGATAGAACAGGTTGGGGATGATCTCGAACGCGGAGACCTCATAGCCCAGTTCATGCGCGGCTGAAATGGCGACAAGCATCTGCGCACCGTAAGGAATGATACCCTGAAAAATGCAGGAAAACGTATCGAGGATGGACGCGGCCTTACGCGGCGTGATGCCGTAGTCCTGTGCCATTTCGTGCGCGATGGGGTTTGCGATGACGATGGCCACGGTATTGTTTGCCGTGGCAATATCCATCGCGCCGACGAGCAGGCCCATGCCGATCTGGCCGCCGCGCCGGCCGTGAAACACGTGCCGAATCCAGCCAAGCAGCGCTTCAAAGCCGCCGTACTCGCGGATCAGGGCGCAGATGGCGGAGACGAGGACGGCAACCATGGCCGTCTCGAACATGCCTGCCGCGCCGGAGCCCATGCTGGAAAGAAGCGCGGTCGGCGCAGTCGCGCCGGTAGCAAGCATGATGACGCTGCCCGAAACAATGCCGATGATGAGCACGACAAAGACGTTGATGCCGATGATACCGCCGGCCAGGACAAGCACATAGGGCAGGATCTGAATGAGATGGTAGTCCGGCAGCGCGGCAGGCTGAATATCCAGCCGCAGCGTGAGCGCGAGGATCAGCGCCAGCGCAGCCAGCGCGGCGGGGAAGGCGATGTGGAAATTCTCACGGAACTTATCCTTCATTTCGCAGCCCTGTCCGTTGCATGCAGCAATGGTCGTATCGGAAATGAAGCTGAGGTTGTCGCCGAACATCGCCCCGCCCATGACCGCGCCGATGCACAGCGGCAGCGAAAAGCCCGAGGCCGCCGCAATGGGTACGGCGATGGGCGTAATGAGCGTAATGGTGCCGACGCTCGTTCCCATCGCGGTGGAGACAAAGCAACTGACGACAAAGAGCACTGCGACCGAAAAGCGCGCCGGAATGATGGAGAGCATGAAGTAAGCCACGCTCTCCGCACTTGAGCGGCCCACCACGCCGACGAACACACCGGCCGTGAGGAAGATGAGCAGCATGGTGACCACATTTTTATCCCCGATCCCGCGGCCCATAACAGCAAGCTTCTCATCGAAGCTCAGCGCCCTGTTCTGCATGCAGGCGACAAGCAGCGCAATGAGGAACACCACGACGATCGGAATGGAGTAAAAGCCCATCGGGATCTTCATTTTATACTCGAACAGCAGCCCGAGACCCAGATAGAGCACAAGGAACACCAGCACGGGGAGCAGCGCAATGGGATTGGCTTTCTTCTGCATGACAAATTCCTTCTTTACCTATTATAAAAAGAATGGTAAAATTATAGTGCATTTGCACGGATACTGTCAAGTTCTTTCGCTCCGGTTTTGTTTTTTCTGCCGAGCAGCGCCGCGCACGGCCGCGTTTACGGCATCCGGCGTACCTTTTTCCCGCCGCGGCGGTTAAAAACAGGCATAAAAAAGCCCGCCTCCAAAGGCGGGTTCAAGCCTATCATAGCACTGCACCTGCCGTGATGCAAGAAGAACTTTTTCATCTTACGCAATTTCAGCCACAACGCCAACCACAGCGCCAAAAGAAGCCGGAAAGATTGAGTAATATGAATCATTGACGGGTAAAACTTGCAGAGGTACAATCTATCCATATTTTTTATAAATCAACAAACTGTTTTCAAGGAGGTTTTTGCCATGAGCGAAAAAGATCGTATTCCCGAGCTGTTCGGCTCCATGTCCTTTAATGAGGACACGATGGAACAGTATGTACCGCATCAGGCCATGGAGGTCTGGCGCGATTGCCTGAAAAGCGGCAAGCAGCTGCCGCTGACCGCCGCCAACGACATTGCCGAGGCAATGAAGACGTGGGCGCTTGAGCATGGCGCAACGCACTTCACGCACTGGTTCCAGCCGCTCACCGGCATCACCGCCGAAAAGCACGACAGCTTCATTAATCCCATCGGCGGCGGCAAGGTCATTATGGACTTCTCCGGTAAGGAGCTTGTCTGCGGCGAGCCGGACGCGTCCAGCTTCCCCTCCGGCGGTCTGCGCGCGACCTTTGAGGCCCGCGGCTACAGCGCATGGGATCCGACGGCCTTCGCCTTCATCAAGGACGGCAGCCTCTGCATCCCGACGGTGTTCTGCTCCTACGGCGGCGACGCGCTGGATAAGAAGACGCCTCTGCTGCGCTCGATTGAAGCCGTCAACCGCGCGGCAGTGAAGGTTCTGCACCTCTTCCCCGGCGAGGAGGCTGTGCACAAGGTCACGCCGCAGGTCGGCCCCGAGCAGGAATACTTCCTCATTGACCGTGAGCTGTACCTCAAGCGCGAGGATCTGCGCCTGTGCGGCCGCGCGCTCTTCGGCAGCAAGCCGCCCAAGGGTCAGGAGCTTGACGACCATTACTTCGGCGCCATCCGTCCGCGCGTCGCGGCCTATATGAAGGAGCTCGACGAGGAGCTGTGGAAGCTCGGCGTACTCTCCAAGACCAAGCACAATGAGGTCGCCCCCGGCCAGCACGAAATGGCCCCCATCTACTGCGACGCCAACACCGCCAACGACCAGAACCAGCTGGTCATGGAGGTGATGAAGAAGGTCGCCGAGCGCAACGGCCTTGTCTGCCTGCTGCATGAAAAGCCCTTCGCCGGCGTCAACGGCTCCGGCAAGCACGTCAACTGGTCGCTCTCGACCGACACGGGCGAGAACCTCTTCTCCCCCGGCAAGACGCCCAGCCAGAATGCGCTCTTCCTGCTCTTCCTCGCCGCCTTTGTCAAGGGCGTGGACGAATATCAGGAGCTGCTGCGCTGCTCGGTCGCCTTTGCCGGCAACGATCACCGTCTCGGCGCGCAGGAAGCGCCCCCGGCCATCATTTCCATCTTCCTCGGCTCCGAGATCCAGCGCATCATCGACGCGATCGTCGGCCGGAGCGATTACACGGACGCCGAGCGCAAGACGCTGCGCATCGGTGTGGACGTGCTCCCCGCCATCCCGCAGGATACCACCGACCGCAACCGTACCTCCCCCTTCGCCTTCACCGGCAACAAGTTTGAGTTCCGCATGCCCGGCTCCAGCCAGTCCATCGCCGGCCCCGTCACGGTGCTCAACACCATCATGGCCGAGGAGCTCACGCAGTTCTATGCCGTGCTCAAGGATGCGTCGGACTTCAACAAGGTGCTCCATGAGCTGGTGCGCAAGGCCTTCACCGAGCATGGCCGCATCATCTTCAACGGCAACGGCTACGAGGATGCATGGATCCGTGAGGCGGAAAGCCGCGGGCTTGCCAATCTGCGCAGCACGGCGGAGGCTCTGCCCACCTTCATCCTGCCGAAGAACGTCGAGCTGATGACCAAGCACGGCGTCTACACCCGCGAGGAGATGTTCTCCCGCCATGAGATCCATATGGAAAACTACCGCAAGGTCATCGGCATCGAAGCGGCCACCATGGTGGACATGGTTCAGCACGAAATCCTCAACGCTGCCTCCGAGTACGAAAACAAGCTCTGCGAGACGATGCTGCACAAGCACGAGGCCGCGCCCGAGCTTCCTTGCCATGTGGAGAAGTCTCTGGCAAACTCCATCGGCATCCTCAACGAGAAGCTGCTTGAGCAGACCGTGACGCTCAAGACCGCGCTGGAAACGGCTCCTGCCGACGCCTCGGGCGAGGAAGCGCTGCATTATTATCATGATGTGGTCGCCGCCGATATGGACGCCGTGCGCGACACGGTCGACCGCCTTGAGACGCTGACCGCCGGTAAGTATTGGCCCTATCCCACCTTCTACGATCTTCTCTTCTCCGTCTGATTTCCCAAAAGGAACGCTCTTTGAGCGTTCCTTTTGAAATGCACTGCGGTCATTCAACATCTCATTTATTTTATGGAGGAGAGAGCATGAAATATATTTTTGTCACCGGCGGCGTGGTGTCCGGCCTCGGCAAGGGCATCTGCGCGGCGTCGCTCGGCCGCCTTCTGAAGCAATGCGGCCTGCGCGTGAAAAATCAGAAGTTCGACCCTTATCTCAATGTTGACCCCGGCACCATGAGTCCCTATCAGCACGGCGAGGTCTTTGTCACTGACGACGGCGCGGAGACCGACCTCGACCTTGGCCACTACGAGCGTTTTGTCGACGAATCGCTTAGTGAAAACGCTTCGGTGTCCTCCGGCAAGATCTACTGGAGCGTTTTGAACCGCGAGCGTCAGGGCGGCTATCTCGGCGGTACGGTGCAGATCATCCCGCACGTGACCGACGAGATCAAAAGCCGCGTCTACGCCATGGACGACGGCGAGACGGACGTGTGCATCACCGAGATCGGCGGCACGGTCGGCGACATCGAAAGCCAGCCGTTTCTGGAGGCCATCCGTCAGGTCGCGGCGGAAAAGGGACGAGAAAACGTCCTTTTCATCCACGTTCCGCTGATCGTCTCCATCCCCGGCACCGGCGAGCTCAAGAGCAAGCCCACGCAGCATTCCGTCAAGGAGCTGCTCTCCCTCGGTATCCAGCCGGATATCCTCGTCTGCCGCACGGACAGCCCCATTCCCGATGAAATGCGCAGCAAGATCGCACTCTTCTGCAACGTCGAGCCCGAGTGCGTCATTCCGAACGTCACCGCCTCCACGCTCTACGAGGTGCCGCTGCTGCTGGAGGACGCAGGGCTCTGCCGCGTCGTGTGTCGCAAGCTCGGCTTCGACTGCGGCGAGCCAGACATGAAGGCGTGGACGGCGCTGGTCGAAAAGATCAAGCACGCCCACAAGCAGGTGACCATCGCGCTGGTCGGCAAATATGTCGGGCTGCACGACGCGTATCTGAGCGTCGTGGAATCTCTCTTCCACGCCGGCACGGCGTGTGACGCGCAGGTGACGATCCGCTGGGTGGACTCCGAAACGCTGACGGCAGAGAATGTCGGAGCCGTCCTCGATGGCTGCACGGGCGTGCTCGTCCCCGGCGGTTTCGGCGACCGCGGTATTGAGGGAATGATCCTTGCCGCGCAGTACGCGCGTGAAAACGGCGTACCGTACCTCGGTATCTGCCTTGGCATGCAGATCGCTGTCATCGAGTTTGCCCGCCATGTGGTCGGCTGGGGCGACGCGCACAGCGCGGAGTTCTCCTCGCAGACCGCACATCCGGTCATCGCCCTCCTGCCCGATCAGATCGGCGTGACCGCCAAGGGCGGTACAATGCGTCTGGGGAAATACCCCTGCGTGCTCGCCGATGGCACAAAGGCCTGCGCCGCTTACGGCGCACGCGAAATTTCCGAGCGCCACCGTCACCGCTACGAGTTCAACAATCTCTTCCGCGACGATCTGGAGCATGCAGGCATGACCTTCTCCGGCACCTCGCCGGACGGCTCGCTCGTTGAGATCGCAGAGCTTCCGGACGCAGAATGGTACGTCGGTTGCCAGTTCCACCCCGAGTTCAAGAGCCGTCCCGACCGTCCCCATCCGCTTTTCACCGGCTTTGTCGCCGCAGCACTGAAAAAAGCGTGGAAATAAACCGCATCGCAAAAGCGGAGCCTTTCGGCTCCGCTTTTGTTTTTTCACTGGTTCTGCTGCGCGGAGCCGGTCTGCGTAACCTCGGGCAGAAACTCCACAAATCGGATGGAGTAAAGATCTGCGCTGATGTAGCTCTCCTCGTCAGGCTGATAGAGCGCAATGTAATCATTGCCGACCTCGTAGAGGATGCCGTGGGTGACGATGGTATTCTGCGTGCCGATGAGGAAGCTGACGATCACGCTGCGTCCGACATTGCGCGCCATCAGGCTCTTCCATGAGCTGTGCAGAATCTGATCCGCCGTGCTCATGCCGTCCTGCCGCGCCGGCAGAGGGCCGAGCCCCGGCGACATGCGCTGCATCCGCCACATCTCCGGCTGGGACTGCTCCTGTCCGGCAGGCGGCTGCCCCATTCCCGCGTCCGGTGCGGGGACAGAGCTGCGGTCATTCATCATCTGCTGCGTTCTTGCCTGCATGCTGCTGTTGTCGATCATCGATGCGTAGGTGTTGGCGTTCCCCTGTGTCGTCACAGCGGGAAGGTAGCGGTCGGCCTCGTGTGCGCCGCAGCGCGTTAAATCGATCATAGCGTCAAATCCTTTCACGTCAGATAATAGTCGTCTGTCGGGTCATAAAAGCAGTGGTTTCCCACGCGCGTGCGGAACACGCCGACCCCGGAGGGGAAATTCTGGCGGCAGGTATCGGAAAAGGGATTGAAAAACCACAGCGCATCTCCCAGTTCCGTGAGCCGGTTGCCCGCCATCGCCCAGTCGGCAATGGAATAGTGGACGTCCGTCGGGCGCATGTTATAGATATTCTGCGGGTTATACGCGCCCCGCTCGGTCTCGCTGGCGCAGACGAACTGGCCAGGCTGCATGATGATCCTGCGGATACTGCCCTGCCCCACGCGGGCATATTCGCCCCCTTGGGCGTTCACACGGTTCATCACCACGCTTGCCACCGCTTTCATACCGTTCTCCCCCTCGCCGCCTGCCTCACATTCGATCAGCCGTGCCAGCAGCTCGCGGTCGGAGTACGCCATCGCACCGCCTCCTTTGCCACAGAGTCGTTTGCTCTCAGTCTATGCCGCGCCGCTTTGTCCCGTGAAAAATTTTTTGAATTTCTCACCTTTGCGGGAACTTTTTCCGCCGCCTGTCGTCTGATAGGTCGGGCGAGGACGAAAAAAGCCCCCAGCCGATCCAAAAACAGCGCCCCGCGGCTTTTTGCCGCGGGACACTGTTTTTTCTCTTATATCAGGACGGTTCCTCGTCGAACGGCGGCGCATCCTCTGCCGGCGGCTCCTGCTGCGCGAGCGCCGCGGAGCTCATGGCTCCGAGGCCGCCGCGCATCTGAATCTCCTCCCACTTTTCGCGGGTAATGAGCAGCTGCCGCGGCTTCGAACCCTCGAATGGGCCCACAATGCCGCGCATCTCCATTTCATCGACGATGCGCGCCGCACGCGAATAGCCAAGCTTCAGCCGCCGCTGGAGCATGGAAACGGAGGCCTGCCCCGTCTCCATCACCACATCGATCGCGGCAGGAAGCAGCTCGTCGCCCTCGTCCGCGACGGGCTCGGGCGCTGCGCCGGAGGACGCGCCCTTGCTGCCCTTCTCCTTCTCGGCAACGTTTTCCTCGATCTTGCTGATCACGCTCTCGTCGTACTGCGCCTCGCCATTGGCCTTGACAAAGCTCACCACACAGTCGATCTCCTCGGCGGAAATAAAGCAGCCCTGCACGCGGCGGGGCTTACCCTCACCGAGCGGAGCGTAGAGCATATCGCCGCGCCCGACCAGCTTTTCCGCGCCGGTCGTGTCGAGAATGATGCGGGATTCGAGCGAGGAGGCAACTGCAAACGCGATGCGGCTGGGGATATTGGCCTTCATCAGGCCCGTGATGACATCCGCACTCGGACGCTGCGTGGCAATGACAAGATGCATGCCCGCCGCGCGTCCCATCTGTGCCACGCGGCAGATCGACTCCTCGACCTCTTTCGCCGCGACCAGCATCAGGTCGGCCAGCTCGTCGATCACGACCACGACGCTCGGCAGCTTTTTGAGTGTTTCGTCCGTCGCGGTCAGAGCGTTATAGCCCGCCAGATCCTTGACATTGTGTTCGGAAAAGAGCTTGTAGCGCTTCATCATCTCATAGACCGCCCACTGGAGCGCGCCCGCCGCTTTCTTCGGGTCGGTGACGACCGGAATGAGCAGATGCGGGATGCCGTTATAAGGCGCAAGCTCGACCATTTTCGGGTCGACCATGATAAAGCGCACCTCATCGGGCGTAGACTTGTAGAGCATCGAAACGATGAGCGAATTCGTGCACACGGACTTACCGGAGCCGGTCGTACCGGCAATAAGAACGTGCGGGAGCTTGGCAATGTTGCCGACGATGTTGTTGCCTGCAATGTCCTTGCCGACGGCGAAGGCGACGCTTGATTTATGCTGTGTGAACTCGCGCGACTCGATCACCTCACGGATGTGAACAGGTGTGACGAGCTTGTTGGGCACCTCGATGCCTACAACGGAGATCTTATCCGGGATCGGCGCAATGCGCACACCTGACGCACCGAGCGCAAGGGCGATATCGTCTGCCAAGTTCGTGATCTTGGAGAGCTTCACCCCCTGATCGAGCGTGAACTCATAGCGCGTGACGCTGGGGCCGCGCACCACATCGCCCGCACTCGCGTCCACGCCGAAGCTCTTGAGCGTATCGGCCAGACGGCGGGAATTGTTGCGCAGCTCCGCACCAGCCTCGGTCGCGTTGCCCGCGCCGCCCTCATCAAGCAGCGTGATGGGCGGATAGCGGTACTCCAGCGCCTCCTGCGAAAGGCCGCTTTCGATCTCCCCGGCTACCTTTTCTGCCTCGGCGGCAACCTCCTCCGGTGCGGTGGGCTTTGCCGCCGCAGCAGATGCAGGTACAGGCGCGGGCGCAGCTGACGCTGCCGGTGCAGCAGGCACGGGAACAGGTGCAGGAGCCGCCGCAGGCTGCGGCGTCACCGGCAGAGCGGCAGACGGCACCGGCACAGAGGCCGCGGCGGAAGGAACAGCTTCCCGAGCCGAAGCCGCCGGCGCGGCAGGCGCAGCGGAAACCGCTGCGCTCTGCGGAGCGGCGGGCTCCGCCGCCTTCAAAAGCTCGTCCGGTGTGCGGACGGAATCGGATTTGTGCATGAAAAAGCCGGAAAGCTTTCCTTCCTTTTTCGGCTGAACGGGTGTCTCGCCGTCGAGCGGGATATCGATGCGCGCACGCGGCTTTTCCGCCGCACGGGCGCTCTCCGTCCGGCGGGAGGTGGGCGTCTCCTCCTCTTCCTCCGGTTCGTAGGGAACGCGCTCGTGCGAGCGCACCGCCTCCACGACGGCGGCAGGCGTCAGGCGGAAGGCGAGCATCAGGCACACGACAAACAGCACTGCCAGCAGGATCAGCGCCAGCGTCTTTTTGACCAGCTTGACAAGCATGATCCCAAGCGTTGCAGACACCAGTCCGCCCGACTGCATGGAAAGGCCGCTCTTCCAAAGGAGCTTTGCAATGCCGTCAACGCTGCTGTAATCCGTTTTGCACAGGACAAGGTGGAGCATCGCGCCGAGCAGCAGCGGCAGCATCGCCGCGCCCACCACGCATGCGGTCACATTACGCCCGCGGTGGAACAGCAGGATATAGCTGATGAGCAGAAGCACGGGCGCCACGGTATAGTATCCGTAGCCAACCAGCCCCCGGCACAGCGCCGCCGGCTGGTCAAGCAGCCAGCCGCCCTGCTGGAAATAGCTGAACGCGATGCACAGCGCGAGCACAAGGCACACCACGCCGCCGACCTCGCGGCGGATGGGGCGCTTTTTCGGTGCGGCTGCACGGTGGCCGGACGTTGTTTTTTTCGTTGCTGCCGTCCGCTTGCCGGACGTTGTTTTTTTCTGCGCTGCCATACGATCAACCCTTTACCTTTGTCAGCACCAGCACCAGCGCGCCGGCAATCCAGCAATAATACGCAAACGCGCCGAAGCGGCCGCGGTCGGCGATCATGCGCAGCAGGCGGATGCACAGATAGCCCGTGACCGCCGCAACAGCAACACCGACGAGATACATCGGGACGCTCGTCCAGTCGATGCCCGCATCGAGAGCGTCCTTGAGGCTTAAAATATTCGCACCGAGGACAGCGGGGATGGAGAGAATAAACGAAAAGCGCACGGCGAATTTTCGCTCAAAGCCCGCAAAGCAGCCGGTCGTGATGGTCATGCCGGAGCGGGACACACCAGGACAGAGCGCAATGGCCTGACCCACGCCGACGATCAGTGCATCACTCAGCCGTGCGTTCTTCTCCGTCTTGCGGCCGCGGCGCACGCGGTCGCTGACAAAGAGCAGCACACCGGTGAAGAGCAGCGCACCGCCGATGAAGTACATATTATCTCCCAGCCCCTCAAAAAAGTGGCGGAAGGGCACCATGACGAAAAGCGGCAGCGTGCCGACCACGACAAGCAGGATCATGCGCCGCGCCGGCGGCACAGTCCGCGGCATGGTGTGGTGCACAAGGTCGCCCACGCCGGCAAAAAACTCCACGATCATGTCGCGGATCTCTCCCCAGTAGGCGACAAATACCGCCGCCAGCGTGCCAAGATGCAGCAGAACATCATAAAACGGCGGGACCTCCGACGCTCCCTGCATATTGAGCAGATGCTCGGCGATGGCCAGATGGCCCGAGGAAGAAATGGGCAGGAATTCGGCAACGCCCTGCACCAGTCCCAGTATAATTGCGGAAAGCCAGCTCACAGCAGACCACGCTCCTTTTTCAAAAAATACAGATACGGTATAAAGTATAGCACGGCGCGGCAGAAAATTCCAGTCATAATTATGTCAATCAAGCAGAAAACCGCCGGGGCAGCTCCCCGACGGTTTTTATCACTTTTCTCCCAAACGCTCCAATGCGGCGCGGGCAGCCATCTGCTCGGCTTCTTTTTTGCTGTGCCCCTCGCCACGGCCGATCACATCACCGTCGAGCTGCACCTCAAAAAGGAAGGTCTTGTCATGATCCGGACCGGACTCACCGGCCAGAGAATAGACGAGCCTGCGGTTCGGCTCGCGCTGGACCAGCTCCTGCAGGACTGTTTTGTAATCGCGGCGGCGTTCCTCCACCACTTCCTCGCGCTCCTTATCGAGCAGCACACGGTGGATCAGCTCGCTTGCGGCGGACAGTCCGCCGTCAAGGTACACGGCCGCGATCACAGCCTCGGTCGCGTCCGCCAGAATGGACGGGCGCGTGCGGCCGCCGCAGCCCTCTTCGCCATTGCCAAGCTTGAGGTATTTCCCCAGCTCCAGACTCTGCGCAACTTCGTGCAGGCTCTGCTCGCACACCAGCGCCGCGCGGATGCGCGTGAGTTCGCCTTCAGGCGAGTCGGGGTGGCGGGCAAAGAGAAACTCCGCCGTCACAAAGCCGAGTACACTGTCGCCCAAAAACTCCAGCCGCTCATTGCTTACAGCCAGCGCGCCGCGGTGCTCGTTGGCATAGGAGCTGTGGCGCAGCGCCTCCGAGAGCAGCGCCTCATTGCGGAAGCGGTAGCCCAGCTTTTTTTCCAGTTCGTGCAAGGCATTTCGCCTCCTTTTCTCCCGTCCGCATCCTGTGCGGCCGTTATTTATTCGCCCAGCTTCTCCGTCAGATAGCGCACGCAGTCGCCGACCGTTTTGAGCGTGAGCAACTCCTCCTCGGGGATCTCCTCGATCTCAAATTCCTCTTCCATCGCCATGACCAGCTCGACCAGATCGACGGAGTCGGCACCCAGATCTTCAAAGGAGCTCGTCATGGTCACCTCGTCCTCGTCGATGGCGAACTGCTCAGCGATCAGGCCCTGCATGGTCTTAAAAATTTCTTCCGAAGTCATTTTGTACACTCCTCCTCAGGAAACGTATGGCAAGATGATACGGCAATCCCCTCGCGGTGTCAATAGCCTTTTGTTAAAATCTCTCAGCCCTTTTCGGGCGCGACCTTCATTTTATCCACGTTTTCCGTGATATCGGCAATGATGCCGCTCTCCGCGACAGCCACGGCCTGCCGCACCGCGTTGCAGAATGCGACCTCGTTCGACGAGCCGTGCGCCTTGACGACCGGCTTCGAAATGCCAAGCAGCGCCGTGCCGCCGGTCTCATTGGGGTCGAGCATCTTTTTGAACTCGGCAAAGCCGTCCCGCAGCAGCAGATAGGCAAGCTTCGTTTTTGCACTCTTCGTCATCATTTTTTTCAGCTCGCCGCTCATCAGCTTCGCCGTGCCCTCCACGGTCTTGAGCATGATGTTGCCGCTGTAGCCGTCGGCCACAATCACATCGCAGCCGCCCATGAGCGCCGTGTTGGTCTCAATGTTGCCGATAAAATTGAGGTGGCCCTGTTCGCCGGCCTCCTGAAGGCGCGCAAAGGTCTCATGACGCAGCGTATCGCCCTTGCTCGGCTCGGCGCCGATGTTCAAAAGGCCCACGCGCGGATTTTTCATTCCCAGCACCCGCTCGGCATAATAGCTGCCGAGATAAGCGAATTGCAACAGGTATTCGCTTGTGCACTCGGCGTTCGCGCCGCAGTCGATGAGCACGGCGCGCCCCGCCGCGGTCGGGATCGCGGGAGCCAGCGCCGCACGCCGCAGACCCCGGATGCGCTTGACGACAAGCGTTGCGCCCGAAAGCAGCGCGCCGGTCGAGCCGGCGGAGACAAAGCCATCCGCCTGTCCGTCACGCAGAAGGTTCAACCCCACGGTGAGTGAGGAATCCTTCTTCTGTTTGAACGCCGTCGCCGGATCGTCGCAGATCTCCACAACCTCCTCGGCGTTGGCAATTTCGATTCCTGCCGGAACCTCCCTGCAGCCCGCTTTTTCCAACTCGCGCAGAATATCCGCCGTGCGGCCCGTGAGGATGATGTCCACACCGAGCCTTTCGCGCGCGAGCAGTGCGCCGCGCACAGGGGCCTCTGGCGCAAAATCGCCGCCCATCGCGTCAATGATGATCTTCATAAATTTACTCCTTTACGCCGTCAAGGACAGTATCACGCAGACCGTCAACGATCTCCAGCGAGCGGCGGGAGAGCTCTGCGTTTTTGTTGCGCTTGCCGCGCACGTGGTACCCCAGCGGGGGCATGATGCCGAAGTTGACATTCATCGGCTGGAAGTTTGCAACCGTCGTGTCGCTCACATACAGCCCCAGCGCGCCGATGGCCGTCTCGCGCGGGAAATCGACCGGCGGTAATCCAAGCAGGCGGCGCGCCGTCTCCACGCCCGCAAGGAAGCCGGATGCGGCGGACTCGACATAGCCCTCCACGCCGGTCATCTGCCCGGCAAACGAAATACGTCCATCCATAATGAGACGGTAATAGCGGTCGAGCAGGCCCGGCGAGCTCAAATACGTATTGCGGTGCATCACGCCGTAGCGCACAAACTCGGCATTTTTGAGCGCGGGAATCATGGAAAAGACACGCTTTTGCTCCGGGAAACGCAGGTGCGTCTGGAAGCCGACAAGGTTATAAATGCTGCCCTCGGCGTTGTCGCGCCGGAGCTGCACAACGGCATACGGTTCGTGTCCGGTCTTTGGGTCCTTCAGCCCGCGCGGCTTGAGCGGGCCGAAGCAGAGCGTATCGTGTCCGCGGCGGGCCATGACCTCGACGGGCATGCAGCCCTCGAATACGTGCTTGTCCTCAAAGCCGTGGACGGGGGCCTCCTCCGCCGTGGTCAGCGCGTTCCAGAACGCGTCGTACTCCTCCGCCGTCAGGGGGCAGTTGATGTAGTCCGCCGTGCCGCGGTCGTAGCGCGAGGCGAACCATGCGCTGTCCATATCCACGCTCTCATAGGTCACGAGCGGGGCGGCAGCATCATAGAAATTGAGCGTATGGCCGTCGCCGAGCTTTGCGGCGATGGCCGCCGACAGCGCGTCGGAGGTCAGCGGTCCGGAAGCAATGATGGCCGTCCCCTCCTCGGGAATGGCCGTGACCTCACCCTCGACCACCGTGATGTTCGGATGGCTCTTTACCCGCTCTGTGACCGCGCGGGCAAAGCCGTGGCGGTCAACCGCAAGCGCGCCGCCCGCCTCCACGCGCGTCTCATCCGCGCAGGAGAGGATCAGCGAGCCGAGGCGGCGCATTTCCTCCTTGAGCAGCCCGACCGCGTTCTCCAGCTGGTCGGAGCGCAGGGAGTTCGAGCAGCAAAGCTCGGCAAAATATTCGCTGTGGTGCGCCGGCGTCATCTTCACCGGCTTCATTTCATAGAGCGTGACCGCAATGCCGCGCTGCGCGAGCTGCCACGCAGCCTCACAGCCGGCAAGCCCCGCTCCGATGACGGATACCTGCATCAGTTTTCTTCCTTTTTCACTGTCTTTTTGGCAGCGGTCTTTTTGACGGCAGCCGGCTTCTTCGCCGCCGCTTTCTTCTCTGCGTCCTTGTCTTCCGCTGCATCAGCGGCTTTCTTTGCCGTTTTTTTCGCAGCGGTTTTTTTTGCCGCCGTTTTCTTTTCCGCCGTCTCCGCCTTCGCCGCCGTGCTCTTCTTCGCTGCCGGTTTCTTCGCGGCAGACTTCTTTACGGGTGTCTCCGCCGTTTCTTCCGCACTTTCGGTGTCGGCAGCCTTTTTGCGGACATAGCCGCGCTTTTCCTCCGGTACGAAATTCTCGCACGCGGGGTTGATGCAGTACGGCCTCTTGAAGCCCTTGCCCGCCTTTTTGAACATCGTCTGACCGCAGGCCGGGCAGTCGTCCTTCGTGGGGACATCCCATGTCATAAAGTCGCACTTTTTGCTCTCGTCGCGGCTGGTGCTGAACTCGCAGCAGTAATAGGTGTACTGCTTGCCGGTTTTCTGGCTCTTGCCCGTGCGCTTCATGATGCGGCCGCCGCACTTCGGGCAGCGTCCCGGCATCTCGACCACGAGCGGCATGGTGAAGCTGCAATCAGGATACCCCGGACAGGCGAGGAAGCGGCCGAAGCGGCCGGACTTGATGACGAGCTTTCTGCCGCACTCGGGGCAGATCTCCTCCGTCTCCTCGTCGGGCACCTTCAATCGCACACCCTCAAGCTCTTTCTCCGCCTTCTGGAGATTGCTTTCAAAATCACCGTAAAACTCGCGCAGGACATTCTTCCATGCGATCTTTCCCTCCTCAACCGTGTCGAGTTCCTTTTCCATGCGGGCGGTAAACTTCGTATCCACGATATCGGGGAACTTATCCTCCATGAGCTTTGTCACGACGCTGCCGAGCGGCGTGATGCGCAGGAACTTGCCCTCCTTGACCACATATTCGCGGTCGATGATCGTCGAAACGGTCGGCGCGTAGGTCGAGGGACGGCCGATGCCGTTCTGCTCGAGCGCACGGATAAGCGTCGCGTCGGTGTAGCGCGTGGGCGGCTGGGTAAAGTGCTGCTCTTCGTCAAAGCCTTGCAGCTCCAGCGTCTGCCCCTCGGTCAGCGGTGGGAGCGGCAGAGCCTTTTCCTCCTTCTCGTCATCACGCGACTCTTCATACACGGCGGTATAGCCGGAGAACTTCAGGCTGCTTGCACTTGCGCGGAACTCATGCGCGCCCGAGGCGATCTCCACGGCTACGCTGTCGTAGACGGCGTTCGCCATCTGGCTGGCGAGGAAGCGGCTCCAGATGAGCCGGTAGAGGCGGTACTGCTCGCCCGTCAGGTCGCCCTTGAGGCGCTCGGGCGTAAAGTCCACATTGGACGGGCGGATGGCCTCGTGCGCGTCCTGCGCGCCGGCCTTGGCCTTGAAGCGGCGGGTCGAGGCGGGGTAATAATCTTTGCCGTAGCGGCCGAGGATAAAGCTCTTCGCCGCGGCAAGCGCCTCCTCGCTGATGCGCAGCGAGTCGGTACGCATGTAGGTAATCAGGCCCACCGTGCCTTCCCCGGCGATGTCCACGCCCTCGTAGAGCTGCTGGGCGATAGCCATGGTGCGGCGCGGGGTCATGTTGAGCTTGCGGCTGGCCTCCTGCTGGAGCGTGGAGGTCGTGAACGGCGGCGAGGGCGAGCGCTGCTTATCCGCGCGCTTAACACTCTTGACCGCGAACACCGCGCTCTTCGTGTCGGCAATGATCCTGTCCACCGCCTCACGCGAGGCAGGCTCGACCTTCTTGCCATTCTCGCCGTAGTAGCGCGCGCGGAAGGTCTTATGGCTCGGCTCGTCAAGAAGCTGGGCGTCAAGCGTCCAGTATTCCTCGGGCTGGAAGGCCTCGATCTCCTTCTCGCGCTCGTCCACCATGCGCGTGGCGACAGACTGCACACGGCCCGCAGACAGGCCGCGGCGCACCTTTTTCCACAGAAGCGGCGAGAGCTCATAGCCCACGATGCGGTCGAGCACGCGGCGCGCCTGCTGCGCGTCGACCAGATTCTGGTCGATCTCGCGCGGCTGCGCGATGCTTTCGCGCACAACATTTTTCGTGATCTCATTGAAGGTCACGCGCTTGGCCTTGCTCTCATCCAGATTGAGAAGATACTTTAAATGCCACGAAATAGCCTCTCCCTCGCGGTCCGGGTCGGTTGCGAGATAGACGGTGTCGCTCTCCTTTGCCGCGTCCTTGAGCTCGCGGATGAGCGCCTCCTTGCCGCGGATGGGCTTGTAGTCGGGCTCAAAATCGTGCTCGATGTCAATGCCGAGCTTGCTTTTGGGCAGATCGCGCAGATGCCCCATGCTCGCCTTGACCGTATAGGTTTTTCCGAGATATTTTCCAATGGTTTTCGCCTTGGCCGGAGACTCGACGATCACCAGATTTTTTTCCGCCATGTATTCGAACTCCTTCATTCCTTTAATTCCACCTGAATGGAAAAACGCTTGCCGCCGTTTTCGGCCACACAGCCGTCCAGCTCAAGCATTGTAAGCGCCGAAAGCACCCGCCGTGTCGGGATCTGCGTCAGCTCGATGAGATCGTCGACCTGCCGCTCGCCCTGCGCAAGCTCGCGCAGAATACGGATCTGATCGTCCGTCAAGCCATGATCGCCTGTCAGATCAAGCACAGGCAGCGCCGATGCCGGCGGCGTCTTCTCCTGCTCCGTTCTGCTCTCCGCCTGCTCCGCACGCGCCCGGTAGCCCAGCATATGCGGCAGCTCGACGCGCTCGCCGAGAAGCTTATGCGGGTAGAGCGCCTGATACTCGCGCAGAATGTCCCAGCTGTCGCTCACCAGTCCCGCGCCGTCGGCAATGAGCCGGTTGCATCCGCGGCTCATGGGCGCGTCGATGGGACCGGGAACCGCAAACACGTCGCGTCCCTGTTCCAGCGCAGTGTTGGCCGTGATCAGCGCGCCGGAGCGCTCAAGCGGCGCCTCGACCACCACGGTCGCGAGGCACAGTCCGCTGATGATACGGTTTCGGATGGGAAAATGCCAGCCCTCCGGCTCTGTCCCCGGCGGATACTCCGAGAGCAGTGCGCCCTCGGCGGCTATGTCGCGGTAAAGCTCCGTGTTTTCCTCGGGATAGATCACGTCCAGACCGTTGCCGAGCACGGCGACAGTCTTTCCGCCAGCACGGAGCGCGCCCCGGTGCGCCGCCGAATCGATGCCGCGCGCCGCACCGGAGACCACCAGCGCTCCCTGTCTGGCAAGGCCGTAGGCGATCTTTTCCGCACAGCTCGTGCCGTAAGGCGTGCACGAGCGCGTGCCAACCATCGCAACGGCGGCTTCTTCATCAAACGCGGGCAGCGTGCCCTTGACGTATAGGACGCAGGGCGGCTCAAAAATATCGCGCAGCCGCGCGGGATAGTCTGCATCCTGCATCGTCAGCACGCGCAGTCCCAATCTCTGGCAGTCGCCGAGAATTTTATCCGCGCCCTCCGTCGATTTGCCGGCAAGCGCTTCGATCTGCTTTTTCGCCAGCCCTTCGACAAGCGCGTAGTCTGCCTCATCGGCGTAGTAAATATCCTCCGGTGAGCCGAAGTGGGCGAGCAGCAGCGCGCGGGAACGGTTGGTCAATCCCCTGCACTCGCTCAGCCAGATCCAGTATTTCAGTCCCGCCATGCCCTCTCCTCCTCTTCAGCGTTTACCGGTACATTTCCCACAGCACCACGCCCGCCGCGATCGCCGCGTTGAGCGATTCGCAGCGTGTGGACATGGGAATTTTGATCGTCTTTTCACAGCGCGCAAGCACCTCCGCGCTCAAGCCGCGCCCCTCGCTGCCAACGGCGACCGCCGCGCGGGTCAGGTCCGCGTCCCGCAGGCTCACTGTGTCATCGCGCAGCGCCGTACCGTAGAGCGGCACTCGGCTCTTTTCCAGCAGCGCACACAGCTCGTCCAACGTGCACTGGTATACCGCGCGGCGGAACACCGCCCCCATCGTGGCGCGTGCCGTTTTTGGACTGTATGGGTCGGCACAGGCATTGAGAAGAAATACACCGCCGCAGTCAAACGCGTCCGCCGTGCGCAGGATCGTCCCCACGTTCCCGGGGTCCTGCACGCCGTCGAGCACCAGATAGCGCTCCCCTGTGAGCGTTTCAGGCAGCGGGCTTTTCGGCAGTTTGAGCGTAAAGAGCGCGCCCTGCGGCGTTTCCATCGGGCTCACCGATTTCATCACGTCCCGCGGCACCTGCACCGTGCGCACGTTCCCCGGCAGAGCCGGTATGTCCGTTCCCTCAGAGAATACCGCCGCCGTGAGCGGCGCATTCCACTTCACTGCCTCTTCGAGCAGCTTCACACCGTCGCAGAGGTATTCGCCGCAGGCATACCGGTAGGAGCGGGAGCCCGCAAGCTTCCGGATATGCGTCATCAGCGCGTTCTGACGGCTGGTAATGATCTCAGGCTGCATGCGTTCCCCTCCTTTCCGCAAAGCCATATTACGGCAATGATACATTATCATATAAGCAACTTTCCCAAATGTCAAGCCATGCTTTGCCGACACATTTCGGCTTTACCCGCCGCGGCCATGTGTGCTATACTGGGCGCACAGATGATTTCATACTCGGAGGATCGCTTATGACAACGCCTGAAAAGCTCGCGGCACTGCGCCGCGCCATGGCCCGGCACGGTCTTGCCGCCTACCTTGTGGTGACCGATGACTTCCACGCCTCGGAATACGTGGGAGACTATTTCAAGTCCCGCGCCTACCTCTCCGGCTTCACCGGCAGTGCCGGCACGCTGGTCGTTCTGCCCGACCGCGCCGCGCTGTGGACGGACGGGCGCTACTTTCTTCAGGCCGAGAGCCAGCTGTCCGGCAGCACCATCACACTCATGCGCGACGGTCAGCCCGGTACGCCGAAGCTGGAGGATTTTCTTGCCGATCAGCTCCCCGACGGCGCACTGCTCGGCTTCGACGCCCGCACAATCAGCACCGCGCTCGCGCGCAGGCTCGGCAGAAGGCTATCGGGCAAGCACATTCGCTTTGCGGGCGGCACGGATCTGATCGACGCGCTCTGGCCGAACCGTCCGGCGCTCTCCGCCGAGCCGGTCTGGGCGCTTGACATGAAATACGCCGGCGAGAGCCGTCGTGATAAGCTCGCGCGCGTGCGCGCGGCCATGGCAGAGGAGGGCGCAGATCACCTTCTTCTTCCCGCACTCGATGAGATCGCGTGGCTCTTGAACCTGCGCGGGAACGATGTCGCCTGCACGCCGGTCTTTCTTTCCTTTCTGCTCCTGAGTGCCGACCGTGCCGTACTCTGCATCCAGCGCTCCGCTGTCAGTGCGGAGATTGCCGCCGCTCTTGCCGCTGACGGCGTGACACTCGCGCCGTATGAGGACATCTACGCGCTTGTCCGCGCGCTGCCGAACGGCGCGCGGCTGCTGCTCGACGAGCACAGTGCCAACTACGCTCTCACACAAAGCGTACCCGGCGGTGTGGAGGTTCTGAACCGTCCCAGTCCCATCGGGCTGATGAAGGCTGTCAAAAATCCGGTAGAGTGCGCCGCGGTCCGCCGCGCCCATCTTGCCGACGGCATCGCGCTCACGCGCTTTCTCTGCTGGCTCAAGCGCACCGTCGGACACGAGCCGGTCACAGAGCTCTCCGCCGCGGCGAAGCTGGAGAGCTTCCGCCGCGAAGCTCCTGATTACCTTGAGCCAAGCTTTGACCCCATTCTTGCTTACGGCCCCCATGGCGCGATCGTTCACTACGGCCCCACCGCGGAAACGAACGCTCCGCTCGCCCCGCATGGGCTGTGTCTGGCCGATACCGGCGGGCATTACCGCACAGGCACGACCGACGTTACACGCACCATCGCCCTCGGGCCGCTTACGGAGGAGGAAAAGCGCGCCTATACACTTGTCCTGCGCGGACATCTGCAGCTCTCCGCCGCCGTGTTCCGCCGCGGCGCGACAGGAGAGAACCTTGACATTCTCGCCCGCGCCCCGCTCTGGGAGCAGGGGCTTGACTACAACCACGGCACCGGACACGGCGTGGGCTATCTGCTCAGCGTCCACGAGGGCCCGCAGCGCATCCACTGGAACATCGCCTCCAACGCCCGCCATACCGTTCTTGAGCCCGGCATGATCTTCTCCAATGAGCCTGGACTTTACCTCGCCGGTAAATTCGGCGTGCGGCTGGAAAATCTCGTCCTCGTGCGCGAGGAGCGCGAGAATGAGTACGGCTCGTTCCTCTCGCTCGAGCCGCTCACGCTTGTCCCCTTCGACCGCGACGCCCTCGACGTCTCACTTCTGAACGACCGCGAGCTTGCCCAGCTCAACGCCTACCACGCGCGCGTGCTCTCCGCGCTCGCGCCGCACCTTGACGCAGAAACGCTTGACTGGCTCCGCACGGCCGCCGCTCCACTGAAAAAATAATGAAGAAAGAGGGATGAGCAATTGCTCATCCCTCTTTCTTCATTTCGCTCAGCCGTTTGAGAAAAACCGCCAGCTGTTCGCGCGTGACAAAGGCCTTATACTGCCGGTTGCCGTCTCCGTCGCCCACGATCAGCCCGTTTCGCTCTGCCCACTCTCTCGCCTCGGCGCTCCATGCCGCCGGCTGCTGCCGGGCAAGCGACTTCCAGTAGCCCTCCATGAGGGCATTGAACTGCTCCTGCGTCACCGTATCATCCTCCTCCACCGAAAAGCGCGGCATCGGCGGCGGATATTCCCCGGCAAGGATGCGCCGTGTCGTGTACCGCCCGCCGCCGTCCCATTGAAAATGCGGACGGTCCGGAAAGCTCCGCCAGATGCCGCCCCAGGTAAAGCCCATCTCCTGTCCGAGACGCCCTACCTCCTCAAAAAACTGCGGATCGTCATACTCGTGTCCCTTCACGTTTTTGCATACGTCAAAGGCCAGTCCCACGCCCTGTGCGTGGAAGCTCGGCACCACAGCCGTTTGGGCCGCGTAGCCCATGGAAACAAGATAGCGCTGATACTCCGCGTCACGCACGGTCTGCGTCACCAGCACCGGCAGCCCCAGCGCCGAGGCGCGCTCGATGAGAATCCGGCAGTTTGCCGCCACATCGGCGCGCAGATCATCGATCAAGCGGCTGCTATACATTCTCTTCCCTCTTACTCTGTGTGCCGAAATAAAAACCGATCACCGCCGTGTAGATCGTCATATAATCCTGCGAGAGCGACCCGCAGCATTCGAGTATGCAGAAGGTGACCGTCAGCGTGATGGTCACGATGCTTTTAACCGTCAAAAGGTTTGTGATGCGTTTGATTACCTGTTCTTTCAATGCTCTCTCCTCCTATTCGCGCTCCTGTCCGCGCCGGACAGGCTCCCGTACCTTGTCCGCGCGGTGCTTTTCACAGGTTCATTCCCTGCGCCAACAGGGAAAACGCCGCGCCGATGGCCATGTACAGCACGCGGTCAGCCATGGCCTCCCAGCGTCTGCCCGGTTTTCCCGTCAGCTCCCGCACGGCTGAGCGGATCTCGTGCACCGTGCCCTCCACGCTCTCCTGCCGCACGGCAAGCACCTCGACCGCCGTTACCAGCTTATTCAGCGCATCCTGTCGGCGTTCCACACCCTCAAGCCGCTCCATACAGGCGTGCACGCGCTCCTCATTCTCCGTCAGCTTGACCGAAATATCCTGCTCCGTCATTTCATTTCCCTCCTTTCTTTTCAGTTTTTTCACCCATATGCCCCCGTTTCCGCTTTGTTGCACATTTCCGTGCGCCTTTTGGTTCAGAAATAAAAAAGGAGGCTGTCCGTCTCCGGACAGCCTCCTTTTCTGATTTGATACAATATATTTACTTGGCGGCGCCCACCGGAGCCTGCTCCTCCGCCCCGGCCCGGTTCTTCGCCTGCTCCTCTTCTTCCAGCACGCGGTAAGCGACCTTGCCGACAAGCGTTTTCGGCAGCTCATCGCGGAACTCGATGTCACAGGGCATGGCGTACTTGGCAATGTGCTTGGAGCAGTAGCTCATCAGCGCCTGACGCGTCGCGTCGTTGGCGGGAATGCCCGCGGCAAGCTTGACGAAAGCCTTGACCTTCTGCATGCGGTAGGCGTCTGGAATGCCGATGACGCAGGACATCTGCACCATCTCGTTGGCGTCGAGAATATTCTCGATCTGGCCGGGATAGACGTTGTAGCCGGAGGTGACGATCATGCGCTTGGCGCGGCCGCGGAAGTAAACGAAGCCCTCAACGTCCATCATGCCGAGGTCGCCGGTGTAGACCCAAGTGAGACCGTCGGCGTGATGGCGGAGCGTCTGTGCCGTTTCGTCGGGGTGCTTCATGTACTCCTTCATCACGGTCGGGCCGGCGAGCAGGATCTCGCCCTCCTCACCGTAGGGCAGTTCGCGGTCTGTGCCCGGTTCGACGATCTTAATGTAGGTGTCGGGGAAAGGCACGCCGATCGAGCCCTCCTTGAACATATGCGGCGGCGTCAGGCAGCAGGCCGTAACCGTCTCGGTCGTGCCGTAACCCTCACGCACCTGCACCGGCGCGCCGTGGGCGTAGAGGAACTTGTCAAGCTTCTTCTTGAGCTCGATCGACAGGCTGTCACCGCCGGAGAACACGCCCTTGAGAGAGCTCAGATTCGCGCCATCCATGCTCGGCAGGCGCAGCAGCGCCTCATAGAGCGTAGGAACGCCGGCGATAAAGTTGCAGTGGTACTTGGTGATGAGCTTGGCATAGCTCTTGGCGGTAAAGCGCGGGACAAGGATGCACCGTCCGCCCTGTGAGAGCATCGTGTGGATGCACACGCCAAGACCGAAGCCGTGGAAGAGCGGCATGGCGGCAAGCATCTTGTCGCCGGGGCGGAACATCGGGTTCGCCGCCACGACCTGTTCGCCGAGCGCGTTGAAGTTCCTGTTCGTCAGCACGATGCCCTTGGTCGTGCCGGTCGTACCGCCGGAATAGAGGATGACGGCGGGATCGTCGCCGCTGCGCTTGACGGAATAGTTCCAGAAGCAGGCCTTGCCCATGTTCATGAAGTCCTTCCAGCGGATCACGGGCGCGTCCTTGGGGATCTTGGCGATCCTGCGGCCCTCGGTGAGCATATAGCCCGCGCGCACGGGCTTGCTCAGCTCGTCCTTGACGCTGGCGATGATGATGTTGACGACTTTGGTGTTCTGGCGGATGTTCTCGAACTTGTTGTAGAACTGGTCAAGCGTGATGGCCGTCACGCTCTCGGACTCGTTGAGATAGAATTCGATCTCCTTCTCCGCCGAGAGCGGGTGGATCATGTTGGCCACACCGCCGACAAGGTTGACCGCGTAGAACATATAGATGGCCTGCGGGCAGTTCGGCATGGCAATGGTGACCTTATCGCCCGCGCGCACCCCGATGGTCTTGAGGGAGCGGGCGCACTTCTTGATCTCCTCGATCATGTGCGGATAGGTCGTGGACTTGCCCATGAAGTCAAATGCGATGTTTTTTGGGTACTTCTGCGCGACGGCCTCAAGGATCTCGAACATCGAGCCGTCAAAATAGTCCAGATGCAGCGGCACATCGCCGGTATGCCCCGCCCACGGGGTCTTTGCGGTAATTTCACTCATAGTCTACCTCCTGATTCAGCGGAAGTTCAAGCAGCTCAGGCTGTGCGAGCAGATGTTGTACGATCTTGAGCGAGCGGGCGAAATAGAAGCCGTCCGCGATGCGCTCGTCAAGGGTAAAGCCGATATCCACCACGTCGCGCACCTCACGGCTGCCGTCGGGCGCGATCTTTTCCTCCTTGCGGATGGTGCCGATGGCCGCCATGATGGAGCTCGAACCGTAGTTATTCAAATGATGGTACACGCTGGGGCATTTGATGCTGCCGAGATTCGTGAGAAACACCGTGGCAAAGTTCGGATCGTCGTCGCGCAGGAAGTCAGGCACTTTTCCGAAGAAGTCGAGCGTCTTGATGATCCAGATAACGAAGGCCAGCAC